>CANRNP010000010.1 GCA_947632015.1 uncultured Clostridia bacterium
GGAGTAGGCGGCATATTTCTCATGAATACCGTCTCCAAGTCGCCTACGTCAACGCCCATTTCAAACGTTGTAGAACAGCTTAAAATATCGATCTTTTTCTGCCTGAAAAGATTCTGATAGTGATATGCCTCCTCCCGATTGAGTTGTGCCGTATGCTCGACGATCCGCATCGGCTGAGCGTGGAACTCATTATAAAGGCGGTAATAATGATTTTCCGCAAATAGTTTTTCGATGTCGATTTCCTGTAATTCGCCGTCGCACAGATAGGTAGGGCACACATTTGCAACGTTATACGGCGTGATCCTTTGACATTTGGGACAGCGGTACCATTTTCCGCCGCCCGCCATGCACAATTTTCCCGTATCTACGCGGTAACCTGTTGCGCCGTATTTGGTCGTGACGTTCATCATAAGACCGCCGCCTTCAAAAAACCGATTCCATAGTCCTTCCATCAACTTGATCACGGCGGCAGCGTCAAACGGAACATGTTTCTTTTTGAGGACGCGCTCTAAATATTCTTTCCGCTTGTTCGTCTTGTTTTCTTGTTTCGGTACGAATGAATATACGCCTTTCGCATTGGAACCGTGGGAAAGGTACGAGGAGATAAAACTGTTATGGGTAAAAAATTGGATATCGGCTTCCGTCAGTTCGCGGTCATAAGAAATCGCCCCGTCCGACAGCATTCCCGTAAGGTAGACGAGGCAAATTTTTTTCACGTCTTCCAAGGAAAGAGCAAATTTTGTGTTTGCGGAAAGAGGTACCGTATCGGAAATATCAAGGCGAAAAAGACCGAGGCTCATCAAAGAATTGCGCGAGCGGTTGTTTACAAGTTCATTTAAGACTGCTTTCCACGCTTCCGCTTCAAAGTCGGGCGCTTCTTCGGAGAACGGCGCGATCCCTCTTTGACGGAATACTGTTGCAAGTTCCCTTACAAAGCGCGGGACCGGTTGTTTTTCACCCTCCAAAGACTTCACCTTTTCGTTGATGAGTTTTCCGTAAAGGATCCCGTCGTAAGTCTCGGAAAAATAGCTCGCAAAATATGCCGCCGCCTGCCGGCTATCGGAAAAAGCGATAAATTGTTTTGCGCGGGGGATCTCTATTTTTTTCTCCCGCTCGCCGAATCCATCGTCAAAGCCGTCGTCAACTTCCTCTTCGATGACGATCTCGCTCTCATGCGCGGGAAGCGCATCGAAAAGCGCCGTCCCGATAACGCTCGTGGACGCTTCTTGTCCCGAAAAGAAGCTGCGCAGGATACCCAAACTGTTGACGCTCTCACAGCGGATACATTTGGTCACCCTGTCTGTATATTCGCTCGTTTGGACTTTGATGAGTTTCACATAGGAATCCGGATCATGCTCGCAAGCGTGTTTATGCACCTCGTTCGCCCTTCGGATAAACCCGCAATGAGGACACAATTCGTAGGATTCCGTTTTCAGGTTCTCCGATTCGAGCGATTCGTCCTCATCGTCGTCGTGGACAGCGTCCCCGACGAGAAACGCCTCTTTCAGCGTGCCGGCATCATAATTTGACTTTTGAACGAGGTAACTTCCTTGTATTTGCCCTACGAGGTAGAGAGCATGGCACTGGGCGCAGGTGACGGCTTCAAAGACTTTGAACTCTTGCCCTTCAAAGTATTCGGTCGTTTTTCTGCTCAAAGAAAGTGATTTATGCGGCGGAAGTGTGATAAAGACGCCCTCCGTTGCACGCAAGAAAAGATGATAGCGCGAATCGAAAAGTTTTGTACGCTCTTTCACGGCATGGGAAGCGACCTCTACAAAAGCGGTCAGCTCATCCTCCGTCCAATTCATATAGGCGCAGATATCGTAGACGCTTCGCGGAGAACTTAAATATTCCTTGGCTCTCCAATATGTTTGATCCTGCAAAAGGAGCTCAAACAAAAACTCGGAAAGATCGTTTGATTGTGCCCGATAGCCGAATCCCTCTTCGATTTTCTTTAAGATATAGCCGTCCTGATATCCGTTCTCCAAAAGCTCGTTTACCGTATTGTAAAACGCTTCATTCAGCGAGAGCCGCGCGGTCTCTCGGAGCGCGGTTAGATCAACTCTTTCGGCGCGAATGATGTCCTGCGTCGAAAAGGGTGCCGCGCAAAGATTTTCCGCGAAGGCAGCAACCGCTTCATCGGAGTCTTTATCGCCGAGCGTAGCGCTCGTCAGAATGTATTGGAGTTTCGGTTGCCTTAACTTCGCCCGCAACCTTCTCAAAAGCATGGATACTTCGATTCCCGTCGATCCCGTATAGGTGTGCGCCTCGTCCAATACGATAAATTGCCACTTGTTGGCATATTGCCCGTCGAAAAAGACGCTATCCTTGGGGCGAAGCATCAGATATTCGAGCATGGCATAGTTGGTAATGAGGATATGGGGCGGATTTTCCTTCATCTCCTCGCGGGACAAAATTTCGTTGGGAAGGGGCTCGATTTCCTTCCCCGTCTTTGGATCGCGGTTTAATTTATGAAAGATTTCGAGCGCCTTTTGTTTGTCATTTTCTGTTTGCCCCGTATAGCACCCGAACGTAATGTCCTCATAATTTGCGAGCGTTCGGCGCAAACGGTCGATCTGATCGTTTGCGAGAGCGTTCATCGGATAGATCAAAAGTGCACGGACGCCGGGGCGGAGGAATCCTTTTTCTTCCTTTTCCCTCATGAGGGCGTTCAAAATCGGAAGCAGGAAACATTCCGTTTTACCCGATCCTGTCCCCGTGGAAACGACGAGGTTTCGCCCTTCCATGGCGCGCTTTAAGGCTCGCTCTTGATGGGAATAAAGCGTTTTTCCGTAGATGTCTTCAAGACGCGCAAAATCCTCCGGCAGGACGCCGTCATGAATGAGGCGCTTCACGCTGTTTCCCTTCTTGAACGAGTCCAAGACATCCAGATAGGGTCCTTTGGAGAAAGTCCCGTTTTCGTTCAACTCCGATAAAAACATTTTCTGATATTCGGGATCGGCGATATCAAACGCCGTGCGGAGATAGCGGCGGTACTGTTCCCCGATTTTCTTCGATGCAGCTATCACATGAAAACTCATAGCGTCTCCTTGCTTACAAATTTTTGACTACAATTTTATCTCCGATTTTTACGGAAAAATCATACCTGTCATCTTCCAATGTTGTGATGCGCTCTTTTTTCTGCAATTTGCTCATCCCCGAATCGGTCGCTATCAAAGAGTGGGTTTTGTAGTCATACAAGGGCTCTACAAATTCTTTTCCATCTTCCCGAAGGATCACGCATCTTGTCAAGTCGAGCCGGTCGGGGAAAATGATCATAACAGAGCATACCGATCGGAAGTCTTTGATCCCCTCAGCCAATGCGCCCCTGTAAAAGAAGCAGCTTCTCATTTGCTCTTCGTCGTAGAAATCCATGCTCCAAAGCCCATTCACCTCCATATCGCAAACATCCTGGTATCTTCCGAGGTATTGCAGATTGCCGATGATATGCCGTTGTGGTAGCATAAGCGGGGTATATTTCTTTTCCCGATCCTGGATCGAAACAATCTCTACCGAACGATCTTGCAGTTTTGTGATATCGGTGAGTTTTAACGGATATTTGCCTAATTTGACGAGTTCCGCATCAAACCCGCTCTCATCTTCAAAAATCTCATAAAGCGTAACAAGGTAATTGCCTCCGAGCGCATCGGTCTCCAATTCAAAAGTACCGTCCACGACGGGAATATCCTGCCCGATAATTGTACCGTCGCGTTCGACCTTCGCGCAATATTCGGAACCGCCGATGATCTTGAATTGCCCGATCAGCTTGTTATTTTCATAATCGGGCGCAATGCTTGCACTCGCAACGTAACTTCTGCAAATGATATTCAGGAGCGACCTTCTCGTACCATTCAGCGTAATAAGAACCGTGCGCTTTGCCACCGAATGATCTAAAAAAGACTTCAATTCGGAAAAGTTGAACGCAAAGCAGTCCTCGCCGCTTACCTTTTGGGGGGTAATTTCCGTCTCGAAAGAGGTTAAAAGGATACGTTCAATCGATATTTTGCTTGATTTGAAGTCGTAAGGACCGCAAACATAGAGCGTGCTCGGAATTTTTCTGATGGAAAGATCTGCGGGCGGCCGTGTGCGCCACTCCGCCTCCTTCTTAAATTTCCAATAAAATGCCGGAATGCGGAATTTTAACGGGAGCGACCTGTCCCGTAATTGATAATTCAGACAAATATCTCTGCCCTGCACATATTTAGAACAATCGCGGCTTTCCGAGTCCAAGACAAAGGGAAGCGTCTTTCTGCCGCCCAAAAGTTCCCATTCCGAATTCGTCTCGATTTTGGCGCTCGCCGAAAATTTGATCTTCCCCGCATTCGCAAAGAGATACGGCTTCCCTACAAATTCAAATTCTAAATCCTTCAAATAGGCGAATTGATAGAAAATGTTTGCCGTAGAGGAAGGCAAGGAAAGTCGGATCCGATAAAAGCCGTCTGCCCTGATATCATCACAAAGATCGATCAAGTATCCATAGACGTCTTCGAGCATATCGTCGAGTTTGAATTCGACATAACTCTCTTTGACCCTTAAAATCTCGGTCTGTTCCCGACCGTCTTCGACAAAGAGGGCGGCGCCCGCAACCTGCTCTCGCTTGGCTCGGAACAGTAATTTCGGAAGCTTCCCATAGACTTCGGACCCGGTTCCGTCCGCATCGGCGGTGACGCCTTGAAGCGGGGTTCCGATCAAACCTTCTTTGATCCGCTGTCCGACCTGCACCGCTTTCTTATCAGGGAACAGAAGAATATCTCCTTCACCCGCTTGATAGGTCGCAACAAACATCCCGTCGTAAGGTTCGGGAACGGTTTCTTCTCCATATAGTTTTTGCGGGATCTCCCCGGTCTCCGCATAGAGGACCAATAACCCGCAGGGAAGATTGTTTTTGCGATCGACAAGCGCGCCTTTCTCGCTGAAAAAACGATACGAATCTTCCTTGATCGTATAGGGCGCTTTTTGCAAACAATCGAGCGAGATCTTCATCTGCCGGAATAATAGCTCCGGGGGGATCTGAAACTCACATTCTTCCGTATAATATCCGATTTTTCCCTCGCATAGTATTGTCGAGACCGAAAAAGAATTCTCTCCGATTTTGACTTCCCAGATCGGGTTTTCCTGCCCCTCGGAATAATCTTTCAGGATCTCCCGCGGGAGCCTCAAATAAAAAGAACCTGCTTGGAGCTTTGCGCAAAGCACGGGGCTTGAAAGTAAGGTTTCTCCGCGCCCGCCTTTTTTAATTGCAATGGCGATTTTCTGTTCTTTTTGGAATTTTCCGTTCGGAAGTTGCATCCATTTCCGCAAAAGTTCGTTCATTCGATTTCCCGTCTGCGGGATCTCGGATCCATTCCAAAAACAGCCGTCTATCAATTCCAGAATTCTGCGGAGCCGCAACCGACAACTTTTTCCCTCGGCCGCCACAGCCATAGAGGTGTGCTTCATGACATTGTTGATGGAAACGTCGTTATTTGCTTTGATCTTCGCCAAAAGCGAATCAAAATATTTTTCTCCGTTTGTATTGCATACATATAAATTTTCGATGTTCCTGCTTAGATCCCCCCTCCAAAAATCGAAAAGATAGTCGAACAATTGATCCGCGCAGCGATCGGTAACGAAGCAGTGCATGCTGATGTTGTCGATCTTCATTGTAACATAATTGTCATATGCTTTAGAATATTTCTCCATGATACAGCGAAACCAATCATGTAATTCCGACTGCATATTTACTTTAATGTCGAAGCCGTACTCCTCTTTGAAATAGCGCCAAAACGTCTTTTGGCTGTAATATTTCATGGCAAAACGGACAAGCCCATAGGCAAATACTTTGAGATAATATTTTGAGATCTTCCCGCTGTGATTAAGTTTCCTCAGTTGCCATGCCATATAGTCATGGAGATATTTTTCCTCATCCCCGGAAATAGAGATGTCTCCGATCAAGACTTTCCGATCGAATTCACGCTCAATCCGTTTGTAGAATTTTTCTTGCGGAAGCAGGACTTCATTGTTGATTCGCGCGATGAAATACTTTGAGTTTTTTTCGATATAGCGATCCCTTTTCTTGCCCTTATTGAGATCCTTCAAAAGCTCATCCGTAAGCGCTCGACTTTTCTCATGTTTTCCGAGATAAACTTTTACTCCATCAAGACCCAAACTTTGGATCACATCATGCAACACGGAAACAATGTCAATCAAGTCGAGCCATTGAATACGGATATAGCAATCGGAAGAGAATTTGATATCGCTGTCGTAGGATTTTTGATAATCGCAAAAGACGATTTTCTTCTTTGCGCCAACGGAATCAGATAAAGAAACCGCTCCATTCGCAAAGTAGAAAAAGCGATCGACGTGTGCGGCAAAAAATTCTTTTCCGCCTACGGTTTTATCAGTAAGATAACAAAAGATTTTGACAAGCTCTTGCCAAGAAGTCAAACGATAAAGTACCCGATCAAAGAGTAGCGCAATAGGAACTGCCTCTTTGGGGATATCCGGTTTTGCAAAGTCCAATTCGATCAGGCTTGCCTGATTATCCGATTTCATCGCCATCTTTTGCACCTCCGAACGGCAATCCCGCCGAACCGTAAAAATAATAACACGCCATATATGACAACAGTAGTCATGATTAAAAAATTTTTTATAAAATTTTCCAACTACAATTATAACATATATAGCGGAGAATTGCAAGGCATATCACGATTCCTTCGAGATAGGGACAGTTCGCTGACAATTCAAAATCAATGGAAACCGCGATGCGCTTAGTAGCATAGCGCTTCGCGGTTTTCTCTAAAGAGGGAACGAAACGGAGCGAAGCGGAGTTTCGTGGGAAAGCCACCGGCTATGCCGGTGGTGAATAGCTTTAGCTTCAAGCCATTGTTTGCTATACGAAAAAGCTCCTTTGTGCTAAACTATATGTGAGGCTACCAACCGCACAAGAGTAAGCACAAAGGAGGACGTTAAAATGAAAAAACAAAATAACGACACGTATAGTTTAGCACAAGGTAAATATCCTTGGGGATAAATTCAATAAATAAGATTTCAAAAACAGCAAGTTCGGAGTAAAGAGTAGAGAACCTCTCTGCTCTTTTATGTTGTCGAAAGATAGAGATTTTACTTGCAAAAGTCTTTGTGAAATGTTATAATAAATGTGTAGTAAGTATCATTGACACAGTTAGAGGTATTTTACCATGACGGATATAGAAAAAAGAATATGTTATGATATTGCGAACGGAAAAGACAAAGTAAAAATTTTTTGGGATATGGATGGAACATGTGCCAGCATGGAGATGCATCAATTACCACACAAATTGGAGCATGGCTTTTTTTTAACAAAAAGGCCAATTCATACAATCATAAAGATAATGAAAAAATTTCATAATTTAGGAGCCCAAACTTTTATTCTAAGTTTTTGTAGCTATGAGTATCAACGCAAAGACAAAATAATATGGCTTCAGCAACATTGCAATTTTATTGACACAGACAATATTATTATTATCCCTCGAAAGGAAAGCACGGTAAAGTATTCTGAGTCGAAACAGACTCTAAAAGCGGAGTATTTAAAAGATTACATATCAAATGACGATATTGTATATATGATTGATGACAATGAATCTGTATTAGTTGGAACAAAACAAGCATTGCAATTTATTAACATTGCTAGTCCAATTGATTTTATTGCTTAAATTTATAGTAAATAAATGCGCAGGAGAAAATTATGAAAAACGAAGCATTTGACAAACGTCCAATCATCATTAGCGCGTGGATTTGCGCGGGGAAAACTTATTTAGCAAAGAAATATGATTATATAACGGAACTGCCAAGCGGTGACTATAAATATATTTTAACGGATGAACAAAAAGCAGTTGTAAACAAAGAAAGTCTAAAAGCAACTAAAAGAGAACTAAACCCTGCCTGGCCTAAAAATTATTATGATGCAATCCTCGCAGAAGCGAGAAGTGGACGGCATGAAATAATCTTAATTGCACCTTGCATGCCGTTTGATGAAATGCGAAACTATGGTATCGATTTTATTTTGGCATATCCCGATCCTGCTTGTAAAGAAGAATATAAGAAAAGGGCAAAAGAAAGAGGGGCAAACGAGAAGTTTATTGAAAGAGTTGATACCAAGATTGAATCGGATTACGCCGATTTTATGAAACAGCCAAATCAAAAAATAATTATTAAACCAGGCGAATACTTGGAAGATGCATTAATTAGAGTAGGGATTCTAAAAGTGATGAAGTAACTTGACATGATTTTCTCGATGTGATAAAATCTTATAGAGTATAGCATAGGAGGAGTCTTTTATGGTTTCGGAAAGCATTATAAAAGAATTGTGCGCGACTTCCGGTGCATCTGTGGACTGGTCCCAGTTTTGGCCTTCAATAATAGCCACATTCGCTGGGTTTCTTTTGGCACTCTTTGGTCAATGGCTATGGGAGAGGTATAAAGACGAGAAGGAATCGAAGGCACTGCAAAAGCGCCTTAAAGTCGAACTTGAAATTGCTGAAAATGTATTAAGCCAATACCACAAAGGTATAATTGACCTTAGACTGATTAAAACCCCAGTATGGGATGAAGCGATTCACGCAGGAAAAATTTCACTACTAAAAATGGAGATTCGCTCAAAGTTATTTGTCGTCTATAATGCAATTGATGAATTCAATTCATGGTGCGCGGCTAAAACCAAATACTATATAACAAATGGAACACACAATGAAAAGTTATGCGATGAGCTTGAAAAACAAAAGGGGCGTTTATTGGGACAAGAGAAGTTATTATGCGATTTAACCTATGATAATTTTATCTCGATTCATACAATGATTGGTATTTTATCGGGGGTAAGAAAATGATAAACACTAATGAGGAATCTGGAAACTTTGAAAATGTATTAAAAAGACTTAAAGAGGATTCACTTAATAGATTTGCTAAAGTTAGACTTTTGCAATTTATTTCGAATACACAAGAATTTATCAATACGGATGTTGAAAAAATATTTGTTGACTTAAATTGTGAGCAATTTAGATTTAATATTATAAATAGTTCGGAACGACATGAACACGATGCGGTATACTCTTGTTTGGAAAGACTAAAATATCACGACGAGAAAGGGAATAAGAATATCGTTATTTTGGGATTACCCGGTGCAGGAAAAAGTACGCTGCTTAAAAGATTGTTTGAACAATATTGGGATAACCAATATGTCATACCCATTTATGTAGAATTAAAGCAAGAGGAAAGAAGAGGCGGGTTTTTGAGACTATGGAACTACAAATGTGCTGTTAGTCGTGCTCACCTCAATGATTATCTTGAGGAATATTTTAATAGTTTATCAGTTCTTGACGCGAAAAATTTGTTGGCATACCTTAACAATAATCGTTACCATTTTGTATTTTTTTGCGATGGGCTCGACGAGGTTTCTAAAGAGCAATATGAAGCATTTACCGAAACCGTTAACACGTTGGGAGAGTGGGCAACATTGCGTTTTATTATATCGTCAAGGCAAGTCGGATTTAGTAAAAGAGATTATTCGTCAGAATTATTTTCTTTTTACAGTCTGATGGACTTTGATACGATAAAACAAAGAGAGTTTGTTGAGAAATATTTCGATATTGTTGCACAAGAGTGGAGCGATGAAGACGAATTAAAGAAACAAAAGACCCAATTAATTGAGGCATTAGAAAAGCCTTTTATTCAAAGAATGGCGAAAAGCCCGATTTTACTTTCTTTACTCTGCGTAACACCAAATCTACAGGATATAAAAAACAAATCACAACTATTTGATAATGCGATAAGAGTATTACTAAACAATCGAAACATCAACGAATTTGAAGAGCAGAGAATTTTTGTTGATTTCTTAAAATATATAGCAGTTGTATTTTTTAAACTGGATAAAGCTGAAAGTTTTGATGCTGACGAACTGGGCTTTTATGCCGACAAATTTTTTTGCGAAGAAGGGATATGCAATATAAATCTTAAAAATAAATACCTGGATTGTGGGTTATTTGATCAAGTAGATACGGGCAATCGTAAAATGTATAAATTTGCCCATCGGACTATTTGGGAGTATCTTGTTGCGGTGGGCATGGTTGACCGTGATAAAAATGAAATATATAATCGAGCCAACATGATAATATGGGAAGAACCCATTAAAATGTGGGTAACACTTATTGCATCCAAATCGGAAGTTGAGATGGCGGAGGTGTTTCAGGATTTATGGCAAAGGAATAAGGCGCTAACTCTTGTTTGCATGAATGAATTGGATCCATTTCCCAACAAAGAGTTCAATACCCTTTATAATGGGTTGACAAAACGAGACAAATTACGTTTAATTGCAACGCTTCGCGACAGCTATGTTAATCCCTCGTCTGATTATCGCAAACAGGCAATTAATACTATTCGTGAAACGTTAACGCTCATTCATAGAGTTGAACGTGATTGTGAAGTTATTTATTCCTATTTAGAGTTTCTTGAAGAGTTTAGACAAGAGTCGACCTTTGAGCACTTGTTATATGATTTCCTTGATTATGAAAATCTGCCAGATAGACAGCAAAAAATGAAACGGTGTGGTTTATCTTTTATTGATGTGGCAGCGGGAACGTTTAATATGGGTAGAAATGCCATTCAATTGGCAATGAATGAAGATAAAAATCAATATATAAATGTTGATGCTGAGGAGATGCCTGCTCATAAGGTTCGTCTATCTAAATCTTTTCGTATATCTAAGACGTTAGTGACCAATCAAATGTTTTATGATAGCGGATTTCCTTATATTAGTAAAACGGGGTCAGGAGAACCGGTGTTTAAAGGTAATCCCTATTCAGAATATGCAGATCAACCAGTTAATTATGTGAATTGGTATGAAGCAATGGTTTTTGCTAAATGGATAGGCTGTACTTTGCCAACTGAAGCAGAATGGGAATATGCATGTAGGGGCATTGAGCATGAAGATTATATGAGTGATAATTTGCAAGAGATGATTCTGCTTTTAGACAAGAAGGCATGTTATGCAAGTCGAAATGTGGGTCATCCGAATAAGACAAGATCTGTATTTATCAATGATCAGGGAATTGAAAATTCTTTGGGACTTGTTGATATGTTGGGTAATTTGCGGGAATGGTGTTTAGATTGGTATAGTGATGACTTCTATAAAAAATGTAGTAGTGATTATTATGCTAGTTTTGAGAAAGATATTGTCGGAAAAGAAAGTATTACTTATTATTTTGATACAAATGGTGAGGCTGTGCTTATTGATGATGAGCATATTGAGAACGTAGACACTTTTACTTTTGATAAGGAAGGTTATTGTATAGACCCAATAAAGCGAGTACCGGGAAAATTTGAGGCAAAATGTTTGCGTGGAGGCTGTTTTGATTGGAATGAATCAAATTTGCGTCCTACTTATCGCAATCATAATCCCGCAAATAACGTGTACAAAGTTAATGGATTTCGTTTGGTTTTTAAGGAGGATAAATAAATGAAAAAAGTCAAAATCGGGATTATTGGAACAGGTGTCGGCATCAGAACCCATCTAAATGGATTTAGATTAGTCGAACAAGCAGATGTTTATGCTATATGTGGTAGTTCTTTAAGAAGGAGCGAGGAGTTTGCGGAGAAGTATTCTATTCCTATCGCGTGCTCTGACTATAGAGAATTATGCGACATGAAAGACATTGACTTAATTTGTGTGACTGCCCCTAATAAATTTCACTATGAAATGGTGAAATATGCATTGAATCAGCATAAACATATTATTTGCGAAAAACCTTTGGTAAACACAGCAAACGAAGCAAAAGAGCTTCTCATGATGTCTAAAGGATATGATAAAATACTCTTTATTGATCATCAGCTTCGTTTTAACCCCTATATCACTAAAATTAAAAACATTATCCAAAGTAATATTCTTGGTAAAATCTATACCATAAAACTCAATCAACAGGGGACAGGATTTGCAAATGAAGATGCAAAATGGTCGTGGAGTTTTGATGCGTCCGAAGGTGGCGGTGTTAGATTGGCGATGGCTTCACATCTGACTGATTTATTGCAATATTGGTTCGGGAATATACCAGTAGTAAGCGTGATGGGTTATTTAAATCCAATTACAAAAACGAGACTCGATTTGAGTGGCGAGAATCGAGATGTTGAGGCAAGTACTGTATGCACTGCGATGATTAATTTTACCGACGAGTTAACTGCACAATATACAATAAATGCTGGGTCTTATGCTAATTCACGTTTTGATATCAGTATTTTTGGTGATAAAGGCGAGCTAACTTTCTCTTTGCAGGACAAGATTTCCCTGTATCTTCGTAATTTAATTGGGACCAAACAAATTGTGGAGGTTGAAAACGTATATCAAGATGAAAGAGAAAATAAAGTTTCTATTTTCTCTGGTTCTTTCCGCTATCTGGCTCCATTAGTTGTCGACGCAATATTAACAGAAGACAGATCTAAGATCATGAAAGCAGCAACATTTGAGGATGCGGTTTATAACTTAACGATACTTGATGCAATAAAACTATCGGCAAACCAAAACAAAGCCGTTCAATTTCAAGAGAGGGGAAATAGTTATGTCTGAAAAACTGTTTTTTCTTGATGGAAAGCGGGCAATGATTTCATTGGGTCCATTGACAACGAATCAATATTGTCCTTATAAATGCGCATTTTGTTATGTCCAAGATGGTTTTAAAAAATATGCAAATTTAGACGAAGATGCAATCCTAAAGTTTTTAATTGACAATCGTGCTCACTATAATATTATATATGTGAGCGGCGATACAGACTCGTTTGCTCCGCCTAGGACTAATCGTGCATTAAGTTTGATAGAGCGAATTGTGTTAGAAACCGACTGCGATGTTTTGTTTACAACGAGGACAAAATTTACAGAAGATAATTATGATACATTGAAACGCATCATTGAGGAGCAGCGACGCACAGGTAACCATCTTTTTGCTTGCATAAGCATCACGAGGTATTCAGATGAAGTTTCATATTTGGAGCCATATCCGATTCCCACGCCAGAAGAGCGTATAAAAGTATTAAAAAGGCTAAAATGCCTTGGGGCAACTACGGTTTTGGCGATGCGGCCATTCCTTCCAGTAGTGAGCGTTCAAGATTATCTAACAATTTTGGAAAAATCGCGCGGGTACATAGATATTGCTTTGGGCGAATGCTTTTATTTTATTCCTGGAGGTAAAATATACAAACGGGTTTTTCCTAATGGGATCAATCAGAGTATAGCTCGTAATGTAACCCATGGCAACAAAATGATATTTGATGATAATGATGAGGATTGGGATATTTGGGATTCGTCCGAATATGAAGATACCGTGAGAAACAAATGCAATGAACTGAATATAATATTCTCTATGCATAGCGAAGAGGCAATTGAAAAGTATATTAAGACAAGAGGATAACAACATGAATGATATGGAACATTGGGAACTTTTGGATGGGAATGGTTTAAGAACCGGCGAGATTATTAAAAGTGGAGATTTTATTCCACAAGGGAGATACCATCTTGTGGGAGCCGCATGGATACAAAATAGTTCTGGTCAATTTTTAGTTTCTCAAAGACACCCCAACAAGAACAATTATCCATATTATTGGGAATGTACGGGAGGATCTGCTCTTGCGGGAGAGGATAGCTTGCATTGTGCTATTAGAGAGGCGAAAGAAGAACTTGGTTTAGATTTATCTCCTAATGGCGCACGGCTGCTTTATCGGGTTAGAAGAGAGTCGTTACAGGATTTTTATGAGGCTTGGATTTTTTACAGGGACATTTCTATCGATAGACTTGTTTTGCAAGAAACAGAGGTTATAGGTGCAAAATGGGTTTCTGGTGAAGAACTAAGGGAAATGTATAAGAAAAAAATTTTGCATCCTTATCTCGAATATATAATTAAAATAGGTCTTATATAGAGATATGATTATTGGATTAATTGGTGTTTCTGGCGTTGGAAAAAGTTTTCTGCGTATTAATGCACAGCAGAAATTCATGAGATTGAACTATCTTAAGTCTGTTACAACTAGACCACGACGTGCAAATGAGACCGATGGGGTAGATAAATATTTTGTTACCGATGAGGAGTTTAATGTTTTGTGTGCAAATCATGAAATGCTCTTGCAACAAACAATTTATGGTTACAAATATGCTTTCAAAATAAGCGATGTTGTTAACATGGACTCTATTTATATTACTGAAATGCTATATTCCGATGTCGCGATTTTGAAGCAATTCACACGGGTTATATCTATAAATATAACTTCAAAAGATTTGGAAATCATAAGAAAGAATTTGTTATTGCGCTATGCAAAATCATTAGAAGCAGAAAAGCGTTTAAATAGGGATGCTGACTTAGCTCAAATCCATAAAAAACTTGCCCAAGTCGATTTTTTTGATTACCAATTTGAAAATCATTTTGATGATGCAAGCGTTGTACGCTTTAATACACTTATAGCTAGCATTATATGTTAATATCATAAATATTCTATTCTCCCTCAAGCCACCTCAAAACCAAGGCGGGTTTCCCGCTTGTTGAGGGGCGAAGTTGTGGCACTTGTGACCAACTTCCTTATCCTGCTTAGGCATCCGTTTTTCTGCCCACTTTTGTGGCACATTCGGTATGGGTTATGCCCACTAAAATTTCTTCGGAATATTTTATAATGGTGACAGGTGTTGTCAGGTTTTGTGTGGTATAATTATCCTATGGATAAGTTAGCGTATCATCTGAACAAGAAGAAACAGCCTGCGCCTACGGACGGAAAGTTACTGTACTATTATCCCGCAGACGAAGAGATTGCAAACGCGCACGTCGGCAACAAGTATTATATCACGGTCGAAGTCAGCGAGCAAGAATGGGAAACGCTGATTGAGATGGATCGGTTGGAGTACAACAATACCCATACATACCAACGCCATAATACCGTTCTCCCGGACAGGGACACCGAAGTCTTGCTCTCACCCAAAGAACAGGAGCAGTTCATAGACAAGAATTTCTGCTTTGCCGAGGCGGAGAGAAAGCCGCCAAAAGCGTTGCGGAATACAGATGACCTGACAGACAGAGAGTTCGAGGTTTACACCCTCTGCGTGATCGAGGACAAAACGCAAGCGGAGGCGGCAGAAGAACTCGGACTTACGCAGGGCTATATTTCTATGACGCTCAAAAAAGCAAAAGATACATTCCGATCGAGGTCACGCCACTTCCGACCGTGACAGAAGTCAGTCCGCTACAATCCTTGAACGCAAAACTTTCGATCGAGGTTACGTTATCGGGAATGGTGATCGAAGTCAACCCGCTACAACCGCGGAATACAGAATTTCCGATCGAAGTCATGCTATCGGGAATGGTAACTGCACCTTTGATTGCTTGGGGGACTTCAATCATTTGCGTTTGCGCCTTATCGTATAATACGCCGTCTTGACTGCTGTATGCCGTGTTAGCCTCGTCGACAATAAATCTTTCCAGTCCGCCACAATCCTCGAACGCAAAACTTCCGATCGAGGTCAAGCCGCTTCCGATCGTGACAGAAGTCAACCCGCTACAACTACGGAACGCACCGTTTCCGATCCAAGTCACGCTTTCCGGTATAGAAATGCTCGTAAGAGACCCATTTCGCGCATCCATTGTTGCATCAAAAGCCCAATCTCCGATCTCCTTTACGGGTAAGTCGCGGAAGGCGGAGGGGATGACGATGTCGGTATCCAACGCCGTGCCGAGACCGACGACGGCGGCGTATTCGTTGCCCGCTTCGTCTTTGCGTACTTGATATTGCAGTCCCTCGGTTTCGTTTTCTTCTGTACCCCCACTGCCGGGTTGCTCGGTCTGTTCGCCGCCGGGGGTTTGTCCGCCGGGCTGCTCGGTTTGGGTGCCGCCGGGAGTTTGTTCGCCCGGTTGCTCGGTTTGGCTACCGCCGGGAGTTTGCCCGCCGGGCTGTTCGGTTTGGGTGCCACCGTTTCCGGTATTGCCCGCGTTCGAGCCCTTATCGCAGGCGGCGAAGGCGAGCGCTCCGCAGAGGACGCAGAGCATGACCGTGATCAACATCAAAAACTTCTTCATTGCGTTTCTCCTTTTGGTTTTTCCTATTATAGCAAATGGGTATAGCAGAAATTGAGAATATGACGTAAAAATTTTTTTAAGAAGTTTCCATCTTTTTCTTCCCGGATCGTGCGACCCTTCGCTTAACGGAATTACGACAATATTATAACGAAAATATGGTAAATAGTCAACAGGATTCTGCTACTTTATTAACGAAATTTTGATTATAATAGAATCATGGATATTATAGAAAGGATAAAGGAGTTGCGCGATGAACGAGGTTGGAGCACCAACCGTCTCGCTCTCGAAGCGGAATTAACGCAGTCAACGGTGTCTGCCTTACTTACAAAAACAAATTCCCTGCCAAGCCTCGATACGCTCACGCGCCTGTGCGAAGCGTTCGGCGTAACGCTCGCGCAATTCTTTATGGAGGAAGAGGAGAGCGAACTCGTCAGCGCGCAGGAAAAAACCCTCTTGAAACAGTACCGAAAATTGTCCGAAAAAAAGAAAAAAGCAGTGCTCGCACTGCTCGAAGATCAACGTTGATAACAATCCCAAAAAGGGAAAAAGAGCAACCGAACCCTCGGCTGCTCTTTTCTTTATGAATTGATGTTTTTTTGCCGCTCGTTTTCGAACGGGGTGTTGTAAAGTTCGCCCGCTTCCGGTTTGAATACGGGCGCGCCGGTCTCGTCAAAGAGGACTTTGAGCACATGCGCGTGACGGTTGTGATCGTTGAGAGGGTCGCCCGAAATCTTTTCGTAACTGCGGAAATGAAGCAGGGTGAGCTGTTCCCCTTCGTCGCCGAGCACAAAACAGTTGTGCCCCGGTCCGTACATCTTCAACGATTCGTCGGTCATGAGCACGGGGCGCCGCCCCTTGTGCCAGGAACGGGGATCCAACAGGTCGGAATTTTCGTCCGCCGTGAGCATTCCCATGCAATAACATGCGCCCGTTGCCGACGCCGAAAAAGTGCAATAGATCTTTCCGCCATGCTTCAACACGGCGGGACCTTCATTTACCCAAAAACCGCCGTCGCGCTCCCAGGCGTAGTCGGGCGTGGTGAGGAGCACCTGCACCGTTTTGAGCTGGGTGGGGGATTCGAGTTCGGCGAGATACAGATTCGAGATCCCGTTGACGTTTCCCACCTTCTGCGCCCAGATCGTGTACCACACGCCCCTGTGCTCGAACACCGTCATGTCGAGGGAAAAATCGGTGAAAGAATAGGGATCGCCCTCGGCGGCGAGCATCATGCCGCCCTCTTCCCAGTCGTCCGTCATGGGGTCGTCGCCCTTGCAAATGAGGGTGTAAGGTCTGATCTTCCAACGTTCGGGAAGTTCGCCCGCGGCAAAATAGATCACCCACTTGCCCATGATATAGTGGATTTCGGGCGCCCAGATATGGCTTGCCATCAGCCCGACGTGATGCCGCGTCCAAACGACGCGCGCGTGCGCGGAAGCGATGCCGTTTACGGTGTCCGCACAGCGGATCTCGATGCGGTCGTACTTCGGGCAGGTCGCCGTAAAATAGTATTTTCCGTCGGTGTGTTTATAGAGAAAGGGGTCCGCGCGTTGCGGAACGAGAGGAGAGAGATACTTCATAAACTTCCTTATTATTTTGCTCTTCGAGCTTTGACGCCGATCTTGAAGGTCGGTTATTTCTTTTTCTTCTTTTTGTGCGGCACGAACAGGACATAAGCCGCCACAACGCCCACCGCAACCACGCTGAGCACGATGATGAGACTGACGCGCAGAGCGTCGGGATCGCCCGTCTGGATCATCTTATCGGTGACCTGCGCGGTGTATTCCACGCCATCCTTCGTAAAGCGGACAAAGTAGAGATTGTTCTTCCCTTCGTAGATCTTCACCTGCGTGCGCTCGGTGACGAGGAGAGTATCGCCGTTTTCGGCGCGGAAGAGCACCCCTTCTTCACTCGCTTTGAGATAGCCGAGCGTGTATTCATCGGGCAGGGAAGGAACGGGCATCGTCTCGCTCAGATAGGAGAGGGGAACGTAGCCCGCCGTATTGCCGTAACGGACGTAGCCGAACCCGAACATGCCGCCGCATTCCACCGTGGCGAGCAGGGTGAGCTCGGTCGCCCGCGGGAGACGTTCGATCGTGAGCGGCTCCGAAAGGCAGGGATAGTAGGAGAGCGCGACTTCGCTCGCCGTATAGCGCGCCGCGGGAAGGACGTCCTCCCAAAGGAGGGGGACTTCGGTGCATGCGTCCGCGGGATAGAGCGCGATCGTGTAATCGTGATTTTCAAAGAGGGCGACGAGGCGGAAATCGCCCCGCTCGGCAATTTCGATCCCCTTGCCCCCTTCGGGCGTGCGGTAATAGTCGACATAGGGGAAGTAGACGCTCTCCTCGCCGAGATTTGCCGCGTCGACGCGGATCCCCGTCGCCCCGCTTGTGACTTCCGTAAAGGACAAACGGTCGCGTTCGGGCGTGGAGAACACCTCTTTATAGGCGTCCCCGGCGGGGATCGTCGAAAGAGAGGGGAAGGAGACGTTTTCGGTAGACGTCATAAAACTTCCGTACTGAAAATAGAGCTTGTTGTCCTCGAAGCCGAGCGCAAAGGAGACGAGATCGGGCATCTCCCGCTTGGCGAGATAGACGCATCCGCTCGCGTCGGCGGTTGCGAGCCGCGTCCCGTTTTGATATACGGCGTTCTCATAGAGGTAGTAGAGCCCCCCGCCGAAGTCTGCGCGCAGAGAGCGGTATCCGCCCGGAAGCTGCCAGCCGTCGGTCATCAGTTCGCCGCTCTCGAAGTCGCGGTCAAAAAATTCTTCCTCGGTATAGCGCAGAACGCGGTTCTGCTGGTCCGCCACATAGAGATTTCCGTACACGTCGCTCGTAAGCGCGGTGGGGGAGTTGGCGCGGGTAATTTCCACGGCGCCCTCTTCCGCAACGCCGTAGTGATGTTCGGTAACATAGTAGCATCTGCCGAAAACCACGGCGACGCCCGTGACCGCGTTGGCGGTCGTGTGCACATAATAGGGCGTCTCTTCGCCGTAACGGTATAAAAGAACGCTCGATCCCACCCCCGCGGCAATCACATATCCGTCCGTCGCCACGCAGTTCGCAACGCCCGAATCGAGCACGCCGAATTCTCCCGTGCGGGTATTGTAAACGGAGAGACGGGCGTTCCCGCAGTCGGCGGTGACGATCAGATCGCGCGCCCGCACCGTATCGCCCGCCTGCGCAAGGCGGTTCGGCGAGTCGGAATCGGCGGCGATCTCATAGCCCGTATAGCGCATTGCCGTCCCGTCCGTCTCCAACTCGCGCACGGTGGCGCCCTTTACGCAGTAGAGCTTTTCGCGGTAGACGGAGAGCGCGTTGAACCCGTCGCCGGGCAGAAGAAGGGTCGCGCCGCCTTCCAGCGTTGTCGTATAGAGCCCATTGCGGCTCTGTATGGCGCCGTTTACGGTGTAATAGATCTTTCCGCCGAGCACGGCGACGGAGGTGAGGTCCTGCACGATCTCCTCGCCCGCGAGCGGTTTCCACGAGGGCTCGAAGGTCACGCCGTTGTCGCGGTAAAGGTAAACCATGGAGTTGACGGCGCAGTGAAGCACCCCGTCCAAGACAAACAGATGGGGTGAGATGCTGGTGGAAGCGTCCAAGGAGCCGATCGTGCGGCTGCGGTCGTAGGAGATGCCCCCTCTGTGCGGGAAGGCGAGAAAAGTCGTCCTGCCGTTGGCGACCGCCGCCGTGTAGAGGGTATCGCCGTCGATCAAGAAGGTGGAGCAGGGGATCTCCGACTGGATCTGCGCCTCCTTCGTGGCAAAGCCGTAGAGGAAGAGGTGGGTGTCCTGGTCGGAAAAGAACAGCCGTCCGTCGGAGGTGAAGCCGATCTTCGTGATGTTGCGCGGCTCCAAGCCGCCGAGCGTCTGCACGAGATGGTCGTAACGCTCGTAAGCGGCGGCGTCTTTATCGTAGATGTAAAGACTGCTCCCGTCCGCCACGACGATGTAGGAATCGTTCATCGCAACGTCGGCGGGATGTTCGAGCGGGAGATATTGTTCAAAACTTCCCGGCAGGAAGAGCTCCGCGGAGGGCTCCGCTTCCGCAGAGAGCGCCCCGCGCGCAAAGACCCCCGCAAAAAGCAGGAGCATCGCCGCGCCGAAAACCGTGCCGAGAAAGAGTTTCATTCGTGCGTTCATGTCCCCATTATAACATGCGCGCGCACAAAATACAACTTTTTGGAGGGTAATTTCGCCCGCCCCGCCGAAAAAAAAGTTCGCCCCCGCCAAAAAAAATGGGCATATCGGCACCCGCTTGTCAACTTTCCGTGCTATCATAGAAAAGCAAACAAACGTTTGCATTTGTTTTTGCGAGGTATGAAATGGAACAATATCTCTATGTAAAGGTTTTGCTCTATGCCTATCCCAAGCTCCCGATGTTGGAGGAAGCGACGAGGAGCGGGGCAGAGGTGCAGGCGGCGCTCTCTTTCCGCGCCTACGGCGACGCCGCCGCGCTTGCGGAGAAGATCATGGAGGAGATCTTGTACGCGAACAAATTGCATTTGCTCGCGCTCGCGCTGGATGAAGCGGTCGGGGAATGCGGCGAAACGGAGCAGTTTTTGCTCGAATATAAATATTTCCGCAGAAAAGCGGTGCTCAGAGACAGATTTTCGGGAATGGAAATTGCCTCTTCGGAGCGAAATTACTACCGTTTGCAGAACGCGCTCCTTTCCAAAATGGCGGGCTTGCTCGCGCGGCGGGGATATACCGAAAAGCGCTTTTTCGAGGAGTTCGGCGCGTTTGCCCCCTTCATGCGGGTTTACCGCGCGCTCAAAGCGGGGAAGGAGCGGGCGGTCGTCAGGAAGAGGACGAAGCAGGAGATCGCCTTCCGCCGTCAGAATTCCTCCGCCGCGGAGGACTTGGGACGCTTGCCGCGGAGGACGAAAACGGCGATCGCGACGAGCGCGAACACGGCGGCGCAGATCACGGCGATCTGGACGGGCGAGGGCGCGGACGAGGGCGCTCCTTCGGACGGCTCCTGAGTGCCCGATACCGGTTTGAGATAGTCGGTGTTGAGTTCGAAGAGGATGTCCTGCGTGGCGGGGACGTAGTCGAATACGCCGTCCGCGTACACATAGAAGAAGCGCGCCGTCCCCGAAAAGCTCGTGCCGTAATAGACGAACCGTTTTTCGATTTTATCGAAGGCGCCGCCGCCCATGCGGCCTTCCCCCGCGACGGAATAGGTCACGGAGATCTCCCGCCTGAGGTAGGGGCGCGCGGGGACGAAGTCGACGAAGGTGAGCGCATCCGTCTTGCAAAATCCCGTGATCGCCCGATAGGGCGCAACGTCGTCGAGATATTGCACCGCCGAAAAGAGGGTCCCTTCGTGCAAGATCCGTACATAGTAGGTGTACGGGATGAGAAAGAGCCCGCTCTCCTCGTTTTCCGCGGCATAGAACCAGACGTCCTCCCGCGCGGCGACGGCATACTGCTCCGCCCCGTCGGCACGGGCGGGCACCGCGGGCAGGGGAAGGAGGGCGGCAAGTCCCGAAAAAAGGGCTGCAAGCAAGCAGAGAAAGTGTTTCATAGCCGCTATCATACCCCGCTTTCAGCCGCGTGAAAATATTTATTTTATCGAAATGGATGAGATTATAGAGAAAATCAGAGCGATCGAGGCGGAGCAATCGCGGCGGATACAGGCGGACAACCTCGCAAAATACAACAGGGGAGAACGGGTGCACGAAAAACAGCTTGCCTTCCACCGCTGCCGTAAGCGCAACCGCTGGGTGTTCGGCGGAAACCGCTCCGGGAAAACGGAATGCGGCGCGGCGGAGACCGTATGGCTGGCAAGAGGCAACCATCCCTATCAGGAAAACAAGCCCGACGTGTTCGGCTGGGTCGTTTCGCTCTCCATGCAGGTCCAGCGGGACGTCGCCCAGAAAAAAATTCTGCACTATCTCCGTCCCGACCAGATCGCGGACATCGTGATGAGCAGCGGGCGGAAGGACCGCCCCGAATACGGCATTGTCGATCAGATCATCGTAAAAAACGTGTTCGGCGGCACCTCCGTTATCGGCTTTAAGAGCTGCGACCAGGGCAGAGAGAAGTTTCAGGGGAGTTCTTTGGATTTCGTCTGGTTCGACGAAGAACCTCCCCGCGACATATATGAAGAGTGCCTTATGCGTGTTCTCGACCGCGAGGGGAAGATCTTCGGCACGATGACCCCGCTCAAAGGCTTGACCTTTCTCTATGAGGAGATCTACCTCAACCGCAAGCGCGACCCAGAAGTCTGGTACGAATTCATGGAATGGGGGGATAACCCCTTTCTCTCCGAAAAGGAGATCGCCCACCTGGAAAACACGCTCGACGAAACGACCCTGCAATCGAGAAGGTACGGCAGATTCTGCACCCGCGAGGGGCTCGTCTATCCCGAATTCGACGAGAGCGTGCACGTGATCCCGCCCTTCAACGTCCCGAAGGAGTGGCAGGACGTCATCAGCATCGACCCCGGTCTGAAAAACCCGCTCTCGGCGCACTGGTACTGCGTGGACTTCGACGGGAACGTGTATGTCGTCGCCGAGCACTACCGCGCGGGGGTGGGGGTGGACGAACACGCGGAAGCCATTCGTGCGATCTGCGATAAGATCGGCTGGAAACGGGACCCAAAGGGCAGGATCTGCGCCCTCATCGACCCCGCCGCGGGACAGCGCACCCTCGCCTCCGCCAAGAGCGTGACCGAACTCTTTTACGAACGGGGCATCCTCGTCAACCCCAACGTCGATAAGGATGTATTCGGCGGCATCGCACGGGTAAAGAGCTATCTGAACCGGCAAAACGGATTGCCGGACCTGTATATCTTCGACAGCTGTACGGCGATGATCCGCGAATTCAAGGGGTATTTCTGGGGGAGCGGAGAGAGCCCCGTAAAGAGGGACGACCATGCGATGGACGAACTCAGGTACTATCTCATGTCCCGTCCCCGCTCCCCGCGGGAGGACGAGAGCGCCGCAAGCGCGGTGAAGCGGGACAAGGAGAGGCGGATAAGGCAACTGAAAAGAAGGTGATTTATGCAAGAGGACAAATTGAAGGACGCCGTGCTCAAAGTGGCGCTCGGATTTTCTCTCGAAGAGGTCACGGAGGAGTACGGCGTGGAGGACGGGGAGCTGAAACTCGTAAAGAGGAAGGAGACGCGGAAAGACATTCCGCCCGATCTCAAAGCGGCGAAATTGCTCCTCGAAGAAAAAGATTACGCCGCCCTTTCCGACGAGGAGTTGGAGCAAGAGCGGCAAAGGCTACTCTTAAAGTGGAAGGAGATTTATGACGACGGAACAAACGGAACAGATAAAGAGGGAGGAAAAACGTAAACGCGACCTCGTGCGGGAGATCCGCGAGGACTTTGCGGCGCGGCAACGGGAACGTAGGCAGCTCGAACTCGGCTGGCAGCTGAATATGAACTTCGTCAGCGGCAACCAGTATTGCGACGTCTCCCCCGCGGGAGAACTCGAAGAGGAGGACCCCTCTTTCTACTGGCAGGCGAGGAGGTGCTTCAACCACATCGCCCCCACCATCGATACCCGTCTCGCGCGGCTCGCGAAGGTGCGCCCGACCCTCAACGTACGCGCCTTTTCCGACGCGGAGGAGGACCTGAAAACGGCGCGCCTTTCCTCGAATATCCTGCGCTCGGTGAAAAACCGCGTCGGGCTCGACAAGGTGATCTCCCGCGCGACCCTTTGGTCGGAGACGTGCGGCACGGCTTTTTATAAAGTCCTGTGGAATTTCGACGACGGGAACATCATCGGCACCGACGAGACGGGGCATTCCCTCAGAGAGGGGGACGTGAACGTCGTTGCGCTCTCCCCCTTCGAGATCTATCCCGATTCGCTCGCCGCGGAGGGGATGGAGGAAGTGAAGAGCCTCATCCACGCCAAGGCGGTGCCCGTTTCGGAGATACGGGAAAAATTCGGGGCGGAGATCGCGGGGCGGAAGATCGACGACTTCTCCCTCGTGCCCTATTCTTCGGCGAGCGGCTGGAAGAAGCCCGCGGACGGCGACAGCCGCCCCGACCTTTCCGACCGCGAGATCCTCATCGAGCGCTATACGGTGCCCGACGGTGCGCATCCCGAAGGACGGCTCGAAATCGTGGCGGGGGACGTGTTGCTCTACGAAGGTCCGCTTCCCTACCGGAACGGGGACAGGGGAGAGCGGAAATTGCCCTTCGTGCGGCAGACGTGCGTGGAGCTCGCGGGCTCCTTCTTCGGGGGCTCGGTCGTCGACCGCATGATCCCCCTGCAACGCGCCTATAACGCCGTCCGCAACCGCAAACATGAGTTTTTGAACAGGCTCACGTCGGGCGTGATCGCCGTGGAGGACGGTTCGGTAGACGCGGAGGAGATCGCGGAGGACGGGCTGTATCCCGGCAAAGTGCTCGTCTACCGCCAGGGGAGCAAGGAGCCGCATTTTCTCGACTGCGGCGCTCTTCCCGCCGAATTCGAGGCGGAAGAGGAGCGCATTTCGGGAGAGTTCATCCTCTTTTCGGGGATGAGCGAGATCTCCCGCAACTCGGCGAATCCCACCCACGTCACTTCGGCGACCGGGTTACAGCTTCTGCTCGACCAGGACACCGAGCGGATGCAGATGACGGTGGAGAGCGTGGATGGCGCCGTGAAGGAGATCGGAAAACAGGTGCTCCACCTCTACAAGCAATTCGCCGCGGCGAAACGGCTGTTGAAGATGACGGGCGAGGGGGGGAGCACGGAACTGCACTATTTCAGCGCGAGCGACATCTCCGCCGACGACGTGGAGTTCGATACGGAATACGAAAAGACGCCGCAACAGGTGAAGGAAGAGACCCTCGCCCTGCTCTCGGCGGGGCTGCTCGGCGAAGAGGGCGCGCTCACGGAGGAAATGCGGGGCAAGATCCTCGATTCCCTCGGATACGGCAATTTCGAGACGGCGAGAGGGATCTCCAAACTCCACCTGCGCAAGGCGGAAAAGGAAAACGTGCTGCTTTTGAGCGCCGAGCTCGAAGCGGACAGCTACGACGACCACAAGCTCCATATCACGGAGCACACGCGCGCCCTTCTTTCGGGCGGCGAAGAGGACCCTGCGGTGAAGGCGCGCATCGAAAAACATATTGCGTCCCACCGCGCAAAAAGTTAAAAGGAGAAAAAGATGGAAGAGGAGAACGTGACCTTAGAAGCCGGCGGCGAAGGATCGCCAGACTTGAAGAAGTTTAAGGATGTAAACGCCCTCATAAAGGCATATACGGAGCTGGAAGCGGAATTCACTCGCCGCAGCCAGCGCCTGAAAGCGTTGGAGAAGAGTAAGGAGCAGGAGACCTCCCCCGCGGAGCAAGCGGAACCTGCGCCCTCTTCCCCGCGGGAGGCGGAGAGCGGGAGTGAAGCGCTTCTCCGCGCCGTCATGGAGAGCGAGGAGGTGCGCGAAAAAGTGATCTCGGACTATCTCGGATCGCTCAGAGGCGTCCCCCTCATGACGTCGGGCAGGGGCGTTGTCGCGCCCGCTCAAAAGCCCAAGACCATCGCCGAGGCGGGCTCTCTCGCCCTCGGCTATCTCAAAACCAAAAAATAAGGAGAATGATATGGTAACTACTCAGAATGCGGACAGCGTGCTCAAATCGTACTATCTCGACGTGGTGAGCGAACAGCTCGATAAGTCGGCAAACCCCTTCCTCGCCGCGGTGAAAAAGACGACGGCGGACGTGTGGGGCAGGGACGTGCGGAAGGTCGTGCGTTTCGGGCTCGCGGGCGGCATCGGCGCGGGAACGGAGGACGGAGCGCTCCCCAAGAGCCTTGGCACGGGCTACGCGCAGTTCGTTTCCACCCTCAAAAACCTCTACGGCACCATCGAAATTACCGATAAGGCGCTCCGCGCTTCCGCCTCCAACGAGGGGGCGTTCGTCAACCTGCTCAACGACGAAATGGACGCCCTCGTCAAGAGCTCTTCCTATAACTTCGGCAGAATGCTCTTCGGCGACGGCAGCGGCAAACTCGCCACCGTCACTTCCGTTTCCGACGGCAATGTCGTGGATACCGTGCAAAATCTCGCCGAGGGCATGGTCGTGGATCTCTATGCCGAAGGCGGTTCGCTCAAAACGGGCGGGATCGCGGTCACTTCCGTCGACAGAAAGAACAAGAAGATCACCCTGTCGGGCGGTTCGCCCGCCGCAAACGATTTCCTCGTGATGCAGAATTCGAAAGACCTCGAAATCACGGGGCTCAAAGCGGTGTGTGCGACGAGCGGCACCCTTTACGGGCTCGATAAGGCGGATCACAGCTGGCTCATCCCCTACGTCAAGGAGTCCTTCGGCGAGATGAGCGAAAATGCGTTGCAGGCGGCGATCGACGCCGTGGAGGAAAACGGCGGCGGAAAGGTAAATTTCATCGTCTGTTCGTGGGGGGTGCGCCGCGCGCTCATCGAAGCGCTCGCGTCCTTCCGCAAAATGGATCCCCTTGCGCTGGAAGGCGGGTTCACCGCGCTGTCCTTCAACGGGATCCCCGTCGTTGCCGACCGCTTCTGCCCCGCGGGTACGATGTACCTTCTCAACACCGAGGATTTCGCCCTTCACCAGCTCTGCGACTGGCAGTGGCTCGAAGGCGAGGACGGCAAGATCTTAAAGCAGATCCCCGGCAAACCCGTCTATACCGCGACCCTCGTAAAATATGCGGAACTCATGTGTTACCGTCCGTGCGGGCAGGGCTGCCTGACGGGGATCGAGGAAAAGTAAAGGAGATCGCATGAAAGTCCGGAACGTAATTTCGCTCGCCGCAGCGAGCATGGGCAGGGAGGATCTCGTCGCGATGGCGGAAAACTGCGCGGCGGAGCCTGCGGGCGAGCTTGCCTCTCTGTTGCGCTGTTACAACCTTGTCGAGAACGAAGTTGCGCTCGACTACTTTCCCCTCAAACGGCGGGAGCGATTTTCCGTCTGCGGCGTTTTGCCCTTCTCGGAATTTTCCTCCGCGCCCGTGGAGATCTTGGAGGTGAAGCGGGAGGACGGCGGTCCGCTCTCCTACGACCTCCGCCCCGACGCCCTCGCCATTGCGGGCGGCACGGGGGAGATCTCCGTTCTCTACACCTATGTGCCGAAAGAGAAGGAATGGGGGGACGACGCGGAGACCGCGGCGCAGATCTCCGCGCGCCTGCTCGCCTTCGGCGTATGCTGCGAATTCTGCCTTACGGGCGGAGAATACGGCGAGGCGGCAATGTGGGAACAGAAATACCGCGAGGCGCTCCGCGCCGCCAACGTCACGCGCAAAAAACTTGCGGTGCGTTCGAGGAGATGGGCATGATCGTAAAAAAAGAATTGTCGGCTCCCGCCTTTACGGCGCGCTCCGTGCGGCGGAAGATCTCCCTCTTCGGCGAGGAGAGCGGCGCCATTTCCGCCGGCGGGATCCACTTCCGCCAAAGGGACGGAAAGATCGTGTGCGCGGAGGGGATCGAGCCCATCGGGGAATACGCCGCCACGCTCATGGTGAGCGGGGGGCACGCCGCCGTCCGCATGGACGTCCTTCCGCCCGTGATCGAAGCCCCCGCCGAGGAGCTCGTCTTTCCCTTTTCCCAAAAGCCGAACGCGATCTTCTGCTTTACGGCAAAGGACGGGGAGCAGATCTTTCTGGCGGCGACGGACGGGGGATGTTACCGGCTCGAACGCTCGCATGCTTCCGCCGCGGGAGAGGGGGGCAAGTGCGGCGCCGTCCACGGTGAACGGCTCTTCCTCGCGGACGGGTCCCGTTTGAGCTGGTCCGCCCCCCTCGACCCGACCGACCGCGAACAAGCCGCGCAGGGGGCGGGGCATGTCGATCTGCCCTCTGCGGACGGAGAGATCCTCTCGGTCGTTTCCCTCAAAGAAGAGCTCTTCCTCTTCCGCGAGCGGGGGATCGCCCGCCTCGACGTCAAAGGAGATACGCGCAATTTTTCGGCGGAGCATATTCCCTTTGCGGGCGGCTCCATCCGCGCAGGAAGCGTGCAAAAATGCGGGGACGTGGTGCGGTTTCTCACCGAAAACGGGCTGTATTCCTTTAACGGGGAGCGGTGCGTAAGGCTCAGACATTGCGGAACGAGCCGCCTCGATACCGAAAACGCCGTTACGGCGGCGTGCGGCGGGAATTATTATGCGACGGTGAAATACTGCGGCGAGGCGTGCATCTGGTGCGTCGACGAAGAGGAGAGAGGACACCTCATCCGCGCAAAGGCGGAACAGCTTGCGGGCGGGGAGAGGCTCCTCTTCGTAGAAGGCGGCGTGCTCTACGGGCTCACCCCCCGCGGGTTGCCCGCTTCGCACAGGCAGGAATGCGTGCTCACCGCCGAGCGCTCCCTCTTCGGGCTCTCCGCCCGCCCCAAATATCTCGACGGCATCGTCGTCGAGGGAAAGGGGCATTTCCGGGTGGAAGCGCGGGGAGAGCGGGGGCTTCCCCGCGCCGTGTTCGGGAGAGCGGGCGAAAAACTGCGCTTCCCCATGCCGGTGCGCGGGTGCGGATTTTCGCTCGAACTGCGCACGATCGAAGAAAACGCCGAGGTCGGCGCGGTCGTCCTCGAAATCCGTGAGGAGGCAAGACGATGGTGATCGATATTATCGACCCCGACGCGCCCGAATATCAAAATCTGACCGATCTGCAATACGCGATGATCCGCGCGGCGCAGACGGAGAAGAACGATATTCTCGCGTCGGCGGAGGAGGAAAAGCAAAAAAACTTTCTGCGGTTTCTCAAAAACAACATGGCGCGCTCCACGGCGCTTGCCGATCTTTCCGCCGAAATCGACGCCGCGGCGGAACGCAAAGTGGACGTCGTGCGGGAGGACCTGCTCCACAGGCTCGCCTATGAAAACCTCTATGGCGATGATAACGGCACCTACCGCTATCCCGAAAATCCCAACTACAACCTCAACTTTTCCCAGCGTTTTCTCGTCGTGCGGGATTATTACATGCACGTCACGACGAATCCGCAGGCGCGGCTCGAAGCGTATTCCATGGATACCCTCGCCCGCTCCTATCTCGGCGACTATTACCAGACCCTATACGATCTTCTTTCGACCTATTGCTGAGGAAGAAGACCGGGAAAAACTTGCCGCGGGCGATCGCCCGCGGCAAACTTTTCGGGTATATTTTTCCGGAAAGAGACCCAAATTATCGGCATGAGAAAGATCAAGCAAAATCCCCTGAACAAGACCGCCGAAGAGCGGGAGACCTGCTTCCCCTCCGCAGGCAGGGAAGAATTGCGTCCGCGGAGCGGTATATGACGGGAAAATCGCGCGAAAATTACAACAAGAACTATATCAATTACGTCAACTCCTTCGACCCGCCCACCCAACACTTCAAAACGTGCGGAAGGGCGTTCCTCGTGGGAGGCTTCATCTGCTGTATCGGGCAATTTTTCCGCTTTATGCTCGAATTCGCGGGGCTTACGGGGGATGAACTCGCGGGGACGGTCTCCGTTATCCTCATCTTTCTCGGCACCCTGCTCACGGGGCTCGGCGTGTACGACCGCATCGGCAAAAATGCGGGCGCGGGAAGCATCGTCCCCATCACGGGATTTGCGAATTCCGTCGCCTCCCCCGCGATCGAGTTCAAAACGGAGGGCTTCGTCTACGGCATGGCGGCGAAGATGTTCATCGTGGCGGGACCCATCATCGTGTTCGGCGTGAGCGCGGGCGCCGCGGTGGGGCTCATTTACTGGCTCATCGGGCTTTGACCCGCCTTGCGAAAGGAAATTTCGGTATTTTTCCCGAAAAGAGTTGATATCGGAAAGGGTTTGTGCTATAATTGCGGTAGATCAAACAAGGAGAGAGACCATGGCGAAGATTACGGAAAACACGCTGATCGCGGAAGTTCTGGAACTCAACCCCAAAGCGGCGGATATTCTGCTCGAAGCGGGGATGCACTGCTTCGGATGCGCGCTTGCGCACGGGGAGACGATCGCCGAGGCGGTCGCCGTCCACGGCGAGGACCTCGAAACGCTGCTCGAAAAACTCAACGAAGGGATCGAATGACAAATCTGACCGTCGCCCCGCTTCTTCGGAAGCGGGGCAACGGCATTTCTTGAAGATTGCCGCAACGTTTGCACGCTCCGTTGTAAATTTTTCAAAACGTACCGAAAAAAACGTGACATAAGCCCGCCTTTGCGCTACCCGCAAAGGCGGGCTTTGCCGTGGGGAAAGGCTGAGAGCTCCTGCGGCACGCTCCCCGCGGGAGCGCGCCGCAGGAGGAAGGAAAATTTATGCAAAGTTTCTGTATAATTAAGTTTTTCTTATACTTTTTTATTCGAAAAATAAGCAAAAATTATTCCGAAAATCAAATTTAGCCGCAAAAACCCCGTGAAATATTTGACATATTTCGACGCCCATTTTATAATAATAATGATTTCATATCAATCAATATAGAAGGAGCAGTAGAATGAAGCGAAAATTAACGACAGTACTTTTCCTTATTTTTGCTTTGGTGATGTCGGCGGCGGCACTGACCGCCTGCGGCGAAAAAGAAGAGCCGCCCCGGCAGAGCGGCGACGAAGTCGGCGTATATTATTGCGAAGTCGACGGCGCCGAGTGGACCATTACTCTCTCGGAGGAATGCAAGTTCACCTACTCTGTCGCCGGGGAGACGAAATCGGGCACTTACATGTTGGAGGGCACCGATCTTGCGTTGCTCTTCGAAAATACCCTCATGCCCGAACAGGCGACGCTCGAAAACGGCGTGCTGACCTATCACCGCGGCGGGAATTATTATAGATTCCTGATCAAGCGCAACTACACCGTTACGTTTATGGCGAACGGCTCCGTGTTCAAGACGGTAGAAGGCGTTCTCAACGGAAAGCCCGTCGCGCGTCCCGCGGACGACCCCGCCGGGGAGAACGGAACGGTGTTCGTCGGCTGGTGCGACGATAGTTCCGCCAAGAACTTCTATAATTTCAGCCGTCCCGTTTCGGGCGATCTCACGCTGTATGCCCGCTTTGTCGAAGCGGTCGCGGGGGAGACGGAATATACCGTGAATTTCAACCTCGGTTACAGCGGCGGAGAGCAGATCCCCGACCGCCGCACGGTGGGCGGAAAGATCTACGACGCGCCCGTTCCCGAAAGAGAGGGGGATGTGTTCGTCGGCTGGTGGGTAAGCCATTATAACGACGCCAACAAACTCACCTACCGCTACGAAGAGAACGAACTCAAAGCGGATACGACCTTCTTCGCCGTCTGGCAGAGCGACGCTCCCTATGTTTCGATGACGGACAGCGGGCTCGTCTGGTCGGCGGAAGGAGCGGTCAACTCCTATTCCGTCCTCTTTACCGCGCCCGACGGCACCGCGCTCTACAATGCGGAGACTGGTCTTACCGCTTATGCCTTTGACTTTGCGAACGCAACGGAAGGAGAATACAAGGCTTCCGTTACGGTCGGAGACAAGACTACGACGGCATATTTCCTGAATAAAGCGCTGAAAAAGGCGGACATCGCGAACTTCCGCGTGGAAGGCAATACCTTCCTGTTCAACCCCGTGGAGAACGCGACCTCTTACACGTTGGAGCTCGTTTGCGCCACCGAAGGGCACGATCACAGCGCCGTTCCGCTCGGCTCCGAGACCCATTACGACTTCTCGGCATGCGAGTTGCCCGCGGACGGCTTCCGCTTCACCGTGACCGCTTCCGCGGACGGGTGGCTCTCCTCCGTATCGGAGACCTTCCGCTTCACGAGAACGCTCGATCCCGTAGCGAATCTTACATACGACGCGGACACCGACGTCGTCTCGTGGGAAGAAGTCCGCAACGCGACGTCCTACTTCGTGACCGTCACTTCCGGCGGTAGCACGGTGTTCTCCCAGAACGTGAGAGACGCGCGCACGTTCGCCCTTTCCGGTTACGATCCCGCGACCTATACCGTTGCGGTGTATCCCGTGGCAAGGGGCTGGGCGTCTCCCGCCGCGCTGTCGAAAGACTTTACGAAAGTGCGGCTCTCCACGCCCGAAAACGTCCATCTCGAAGGTCGCTATGTCACCTGGAACAGGGTCGATAACGCGAGCGGCTACGAAGTGAAGGTGGGCGATCATACCTATCAGAACACTTCGAACCGGTTTGAGTTCACCGAAGACCTCGCCGTGGCGGGGCAGACGAGCTATCAGATCTCCGTCCGCGCCCTCGGCGCTTCGGAAGCGGCGCATTCCTTCTGGTCCGACGTTCTTACGGCGACCCAGAGTTTCGAAGGCAGGGTCGAATACGACGGCGGCATCCTCTCGTGGGCGCCCGTGTTCGGCGTATCCCGCTATGCGGTCAAGATCAACGAGGAGGACGAGAGCGTGGTGGAAAACGCCAACACGCTGCGCGTCGCCCTCACCCAAGAGGGAGAGAACGTGTTGCAGGTCGCGGCGATCTATGCCGACGGCAACTATTCCGAATGGCATTCCTGCCGCGTGACGGCGTATGCCCTCTTCTTCGACGCAGAGCTCGGCGAGCCCGTACCCACGGCATATTATGCGAGCGGCGATCCGATCTCCCTTCCCCGCGCTTTGCGGACGGGTTATTCGTTCATCGGCTGGTATGAGACGGAGGAAGGCGCGCAGGGCGGGCTTCCCTTCGAGGAATATTACTTTACAAAGGAATCCAACCTCACCCTCTACGCGGCATGGAGAGCGAATTTTTACGAGGTATTCTTCCGCGTCGGCGCCTACGCCGCGAGTGAACTCGATTCGCAGAGCGTCGAATACGGCGTCGAGAGCTACCGTTTGCCCGTGCCCGATTCGAGGAGCTATGAAATGGCGTTTGCGGGTTGGTACTCCCAGCCCAACGGAGCCGGCACGCAGTACACGGGTTACGACGGCGCGAGCATCCGCGGATGGGTGGATACGTCGCCGAAACTGCTCTACGCCTACTGGGTGGAGATTTTCAGATTCACAAAGGTAAACGACGGGTTCTCGGTGGAAAAAGGTCCCGGTATCGGGTTTGTTTCCTCCATCGTCATCCCGAAGGACCATACCGACGAGAGCGGCATTTCCTATCCCGTTACGCAGATCAACGACTTTTCGGGCATTACGAACCTTAAATCGGTCTCCTTCTACGGCACGGTCAAGAACGTGACGGTCGGTACGATCGGGATCGCGTTCACGGGGTGCACGTCGCTCGAAGAGATCAAGGTGTTGCCCGTTGACGACGCCGACGCGCGCTACCGGGACGTTGACGGCGTTCTGCTCGGCAAGGATCCCACCACGGGCGATACGCTCATCTACTTCTATCCCCAGCAGCATAAACTTACCGATAATACCTATACCATTCCCGACGGGGTGACCCGTCTTACCGCGGGTATTTTCAGCGATACGGCAGGGGTCACGGTCGCTCCGACCGATACGACCATTCTCCATATCGTCGTTCCGGCGAGCGTGACGCAGGTGGAGACGCGGGCGTTTTACAGCATCTACCGCGTGCAGACGATTACCTTCCTCGATCCCGATGACCCCGCGCAGAGCAAGCCGCTCAACGTCGCCGACGGCGCGTTCGAGGCGTTGAACTCGCTCGACACCATCAATTTCCCCGCACGTCTTGCAAATTTCAGCACGGCGGTGTTCTATGAAAGACAGAGCGGCGGCGAACTCAGCCGTCTGCGCCATGTGAATGTCGCGGAAGGAAGCGAGAAGTTCGCGATGGTAGAAGGGCTCATCACCTTAAAGACGGAGGAGAACGGCAGGGAACTGCTCTACTATCCCACGCCCCGCCGCGAAGCCGCGCCTTCGATCGAGCAGGTCTACACCACGGAGATCGTCATCCCCGAAGGGATCACCTCGATCGCTTCGGATTTCCTCCTCAGAAATCCCGCGGATTATAACGTTGCGGACGATCCTTACCGTTGCACCGCGCTCGAACAGATCGAGTCTGTCACGATCGCGCGGACGGTCACGGAGATCGAACCGAACGCATTCCGGGAACTCGTAAGCTCCACCAACAAGAATTCTTCCACCAACAGAACGGGGCTTAAAGAGATCATCTTCAAGAGCACGGCGGACGATAAGCCGCTCACGATCGGCGAAGGCGCGTTCTATCTGAATATGTGCCTCGGCGAGGCGAGCTCCGAGCTCACTTTGCCCGAAAACCTCGTGTCGCTCGGCGCGTATGCGTTCGGCGGGATCCCCGGAATCACCACCGTGAACATCAACTGCGGCAAAGACGTGGCGGAACTCAAATTCGCCGACAACGCCTTTGCGGAGCAGGGAACGGCGCATACCACTTATATCGAAGTCGTCAACCTCGGAAAAGACGTGAAAGACGTGAACATCGCGTCGGTATTCGGCGGAACGGTGAAAGAAGTGAACATCGACCCCGACAACGAAAACTACATGAGCGTAGACGGCGTTGTGTTCGATAAGGAGATGAAGAACGTCCTCTTCTTCTCCGACAGCAAGACGGAGTTCTCCGTGCCCGAAAGCATTACCGAGATCGGCGCCAACCTGTTCAAAAACAGGGTCAACCTCACCCAGATCGAGATCTCTTCGTCCCTTGTCTCGATCGGCGACAGCGCCTTCGAGGGCTGTACCTCGCTCGCGCTCGTGGAATTTAAGGGAGAGGGGTCTGATCCGCTCACCATCGGCGCGAGAGCCTTCTACGGCTGTTCGGCGCTTAAAACCATCACCCTTCCCGCACGCACCGTCTCTTTGGGAAGCCACTGCTTCGACGGGACGTCGCGCAAAGGATTCCTCACCATCAATCTCAACGAGGGGCTCAAAACGATCGGCGACGGCGCGTTTGCGGCGACGGGAATCACGGAGATTACCATTCCTTCCACCGTGGAGGAACTGCAACTCTCTTCCGCAAAGTCGAACGCGCTCAACAAACTTGCGACGGGGACGCTTCCTTCGCAGACGGGCACTCTCGATCTCCAACCCTTGGGGCTCTTCGACAACTGCTACTTCTTGAAGAAGATCAACGTCGAGGCGGCGAACACCCACTACGGCTCGAAGGACGGCGTGCTCTACGGAAAGGACGATAACGGCGTACTCACAGACCTTCTCTTCTGTCCGAGAGACTTCGGCGGCGTGGACCATGTGTTCAACGTGCCCGCGGAGGTCACGAAGGTGCATTCCCGCGCGTTCTACATGCAGGGGAATACCAACCACAACCCCAAGACAGACTATATTACCGAGATCAGATTCCCCGAAACGGTAAACGAGCTCGTGCTCGAACCCGAAGCGTTCAGTTTCGCCTATTCGGTCGGCAAGATCACCCTTCCGAAGGGGCTCACCGAAATCGGCGAATTCGCCTTCTATGCGACGTATGTCACCTCCGTCGAGATCCCCAACACGGTGGAGATCATCCATTCGCGCGCGTTCTATGCGATGAGCAACCTCAGATCGCTCGTGTTCGCGCCGGGCGGAGAGGCTCCGCTCGTGCTCGAAGGCGGCTATAACACGCACGCAACGAGCGAGGTCACTGCGGGCGACGGCATGTTCATCAGCTGCCCGAACCTCACGGCAATAGACCTTCCCGAACGGCTCACCGAGATCGGCGACTTCCTCTTCTACGGCTCTGTCATCACGAAGGTGCACGTTCCCGCAAAGGTAACCAAACTCGGCTTGGGTGCCTTTACGCAGTCGAGTGCGTCGAGCACTTCCTCTTCGTCGACGATCGAATCTGTCACCTTCGCGGAGGGCTGTGCGATCACGGAAATTCCCGAATCGGCATTCCGCGCCGCTAAGATCTCTACGATCGAACTTCCCGCGGGGGTGCAGACCATCGGCAGGAGAGCGTTCTACGGCACGATGGCGCTCCAAAAGATCACGTTGAACGCTTCGCTCGAAACGATTGGGGAAAAAGCCTTTGAAAGCAGCGGCGTGCGGACGGTCGATTTCTCGAAGTGCACCCTTTTGACGGAGATCGGGCAAGAGACGTTCTCCTCTTCCGGGCTCACGGGTAAGATCGTGATCCCCGCATGCGTAACGACGATCGGCGAAAAGGCGTTCTTCGGCTCGGAGACGCTCGCCCAGGTGGAATTTGCGGAGGGAAGCCTTCTTTCCACCATCGGCAAGAATGCGTTCGGCGGCGCGGTAGGGCTTACCTCCGTCTCCGGGCTGGGCACCCATCTCACGAAGATCGGGGAGAGCGCGTTCAGCGGTTGCACCCAGCTTGCTTCCGTCAGCTTTGTCGAAGGCACGGGCTCTCTTGCTTCGATCGAAAAGAGCGCCTTTGCCAAGACGAAACTCACAGACTTCCATGTTCCGAATTCGACGAGCAACATCGAACTCGGCGCGAACCTCTTCGACGGCGATACAGAGCCGCTCACCGTTCACCTTTCGGCGCAGGTGAATAAATTGCAGGACGCATTCCTCAACGCCACGATCAAGGCGATCACGGTCGAAGCGGGGAGCGAATATTTCAGCGTGGACGAAACGCAACCCATTCTCTACGATCACGACGACTCCGTCATCTTTATCTTCGGCGAAGTGACGGGCGTGTTCAACGTAAAGGGGAAAGAAGTCGGCGCGAGCGCATTCGAGGGGCAGACGGGCATCACCAAGCTCGTGATCTCCTCCACGGTATTGCGGATCGGCGCAAAGGCGTTTAAGGATTGCGTGGGGCTCACTGCGGTGGAATTGCAAAACGGCAGTGCGCTCGAAGAGATCGGCGACAGCGCCTTCCAGAACTGCTCGGCGCTCGAAACCATCAATCTCGACGCGACGAGGAGCCTCAAAGACGTTACCGAGGGCGAGAAGATCGTGCGCGCCGGGATCGGCGCGAGCGCGTTCGACGGGTGCGTAGCGCTCACCGCGGTGGACATCAGCCGCAGCGAAGGGCTCACCCGCCTCGGAGACTGTGTATTCCGCGGCACGACGAAACTCAAAACGGCGCAGCTTCCCAAGACGCTTAACTATCTCGGAAAAGCCGCCTTCCAGAACAGCGGTCTCACGCGGATCGACCTTTCGGCAATGGAATCGCTCGCCCAGTTGCACGGCTCTGTGTCGGGTAACGCAACAGAGACTTCGACGGGCGCTTCCACCTTCGAAGGGTGTGAAAACCTTGCCGAAGTGCTCCTTCCCGAAGGACTTTTGCGGATCGGCGGCTCCGTATTCCAGGGCTGCACGAGCCTTACCGCGATCAACCTTCCGAGCGAGCTCGTCATCATCGGGATCAATTCGTTCAAGGGCACGAAACTGCAAAACGTCGTGATCCCCGGTAACGTAGGTAAGGTTGGTTACGGCGCGTTCGCAGACATCGATACGTTGGAGAGCGTCGAGTTCCGGAGCGGTTCGGGTACCCTTACCATTTCGGCGGGCAGTTCTCCCACAACGGCGACGAGAAACAACAGCGGCGCGTTCGAGAACTCTACCCTTTCGAAGCTCACGCTCAACGAAAAGATCAGTACGATCGACACCGCGACCTTCTATCAATGCAAGAATCTCACTACCGTCGAGATCCCCGCTTCCGTCACGAAGATCGGCGCGGGCGCGTTTGCAAAGAGCGGGCTCACGAGCATCACGATCCCTTCCTCGGTCACCTCTGTCGGCGCGGGCGCATTCGCCTATTGCGAAAAACTCACGAATGTGACGTTTGAAAACGGAACCGCGTTCTCGTCGTCGGGGCTGAGCGCCGGTGCGACCAGCGAATCTGCGAGCCGCACGTCGTGGGGTATCTTCGAATATTCGGGGGTCGAGACCGTCGAACTCGGCAACCGTCTCGTAAAGATCCCCGCGTCCATGTTCTATTCCTGCGAGAAGCTCGTCTCCGTAACCATTCCTTCGAATCTGACGGAGATCAGCCAGTTCGCGTTCGCGCGGTCGGGGTTGAAGAGCGTGACGTTCGGCGATATGTCGAAAGCGACGTTCAAGGCGAGCTCGTTCAGAGGGTGCGCGTTGGAGAGCGTCGAAGTTCCGAATGCAAAGTCGTTCGAAAGTTATGTGTTTATGGAGAATAAGCAGTTGACGACGGTCACTTTCGCTTCCGACTTCGCATTGACGGCGATCCCCGCCGCCATGTTCCAGGATTGCGAATCGCTCAACTCCGTCACCTTCCCCGACGCGATCACCGATATTAAGCAGAACGCCTTCCGCAACACGGGCTTTACGACGATCACCATTCCTTCGACGGTCACGAAGTTCTCCACTTCTTCGACGTCGTTAAAGACGGACACCACGGAAGGACATCAGTTCGCCGAGTGCAAGAACCTTCAAACGGTCGTGTTCGCGGCGGGATCGAAAATGACAGACCTCGGCAAGATGGCGTTTGCCGACTGCGTGGAGCTCAAATCGGTCGAATTCGGCGACGTCAAGCTCACGGGGCTCGGCTGGTGCACCTTCGAGGGATGCCCGATGTATCGGCCCGATCCTTCCACCCTTCCCAAGTCGTTGACGACGTTTACCCCCGGTATGGCGGAGCTGTTTATCGAGGAGGGCGCGGTGAGCTTTACGGTCCCCGATCAGTTCATCATCATCGGCGAGCGGGCGTTCGAGAACTCCACGCTCCAAGAGGTCAAGCTGCATAGCGGCGTCACCGAGATCGGCATCAACGCCTTCGCAGGTACCGTGTTCGATCATTTCGAGATCCCCGCTACGGTCACGACGATCGGCTACGGCGCGTTTGCAAACAACACCCATCTGAGAGAAATCACCATTCCGGAGAGCGTTACCACGCTCGGCAACGGGTCGGGCACGAGCGCTACCAGCTCGCTCGGCATCTTCTACGGCTGCACTGCGCTTCAAACGGTGAACTTCCCCAAACAGGCGAAGTTTACCGCGCTCGGAAATTATATGTTCTACGGCTGTAAGGCGTTGAAGAGCGTCACCCTGCCCGATACGCTCACCCATCTCGGAACGTATACCTTTACGAAGAGCGGGCTCACGAAGATCGACCTTTCGAATCTGACCTCTCTTACGAGCCTTTCCGGCGCGGCGAACGGCAGTGTGGTCACCTCTCTCGGCTACCAGTTCCAGGAATGCACCGAGCTTACGCAGGTCACCCTTCCCGCAGGGCTTGAATATATAGGCGGCTATGTGTTCGACGGCTGCACGGGCTTGCAGAACATCGTAATCCCCGGAAAAGTGAAGCTCATCGGCAACTACTGCTTCCGGAATTGCACGAACTTGAAGAGCATCAGCTTCCCCGACTCGGTAACGACGATCGGCAACTACTGCTTCGACGGTTGCTCCGAGCTCGGCGAGGTGGAATTCGGCAAGGGGCTGGAAACTCTTTGGCAATATGTATTCAGAAACTGCTCGAAGATCGAGACGCTCGACTTCTCCGAAACGAAGTTGAAGTGGATCGGCACAAGCAGTGCAACGAGCAAGCCTTCCGCAAGCACGAACGGCTATACCTTCCAGGGTTGCACGAACCTTTCGCAGGTCTTGCTTCCCGAAACGGTGGTCAGCATTTCGGCATACGTCTTTAAGGATTGCAAGAACTTGAAGAACATCGAGATCCCTTCCGCAGTCACGGTCATCGGCAACAACTGCTTCGACGGCTCCGGCATCGAAAACGTTGCGCTTCCCGCAAGCCTTGCAAACGACGGGCTCGGAACGAAGGTGTTCAACGGCTGCTCCAACCTCAAAACGGTATATGTGCACGGCTTCGAGCCCAAAAAGGCCGTCACGGCGGATATGTTTACGGGTTGCAAAGACTTTACGATCTATACCGATCTGTCCGCAGAGGCGTTCAAGTCGCAGTTCGTGAACTGGGCCGACTTCAACATCGTCGGCAATACCACTTTGGAACAGTACAAGGAGATCATAAAGGCAGACGCTTCGCCCGCCGAATAAGTCACTTTCCCGCCGTTTTCTCCGTTTGGCGGCTAAGAAGAGAGCTCTTCCCGAAGTTTCGGGAGGGGCTCTTTTCCGTTTTCCGGCGAAAAAGGAGCCTCGGACGGGAGGAAACGCGGGCAAAATGTGTATTTTGAAAGAATTGTGAAAAGGAGTAAAAAATTTTTTCCATTTTTTATTTTACATGTCGTTTTGTTGATAATTTTGAAAGGATATGATATAATGTTACCGCGAGTGATTATAATATTTGCATATATTCACAAAAAACGCAAAGGAGTACGGAGATGGCAGAAGAGATCTTTCGGAAGTATTACAAGCGCGTTGCAAAGGAAGGGGTCTTGAAATCCTTTCTGATCGCGCTCTGCTTTGGCTTGGGGTCGCTCGGCGTTACCGCATTTTTCTCATGGTTTTTCGGGTTCAAAGCGGGACTGTGGATCGGCATCGCCCTGTTTGCCGCCGTCACGGCGGGGCTTACGGCGGCGCTGTATTTTCTCAAATTCCGTCCGACGACGAAGCAGATCGCCCGCCGCGTCGATGAACTTGGGCTCGAAGAGCGCGTGCTCACCATGACCGAGCTCGAAGGGGACAGCTCTTACATCGCCATGCGCCAGCGCGAAGATACCCTCACTACGCTCAAAGGCGTCGATCATATGCTCCTTAAAATGGTCGTTTCCGCTTCGCTCATCGCGGCGGTGTCGGCATGCGGGCTTGCAGGGCTCGCCCTCACCACGGTCGACGCGCTCTATTTCGCGGACGTCATTCCGAGCGCCATGACCTCGATCTCCGAGACGGTCGGCGTCAAGAAGTACGCCTTTTCTTACGTTGCCGAACTTTCCGACAGCGCGGTCGCGGCGTATCAGGCGGCGGAATTGCCCGTCCCGGAGAGCGGTTTCGGCGAGGTGTATTATTACGATGAGGAAACTTGGAGCCTTTCGGAACTGTTCGAGGGCGAAATTGAGGTCAAAGAGGGGGAATATGCCCCCGCCGTGATCGCCATGCCCGCCGAGGGCTATGTGTTCTTGCAGTGGTCGGACGGTTCGCGCGATCAATTCCGCAAAGACATTGCCCAGAAGAATCTCGCCCTTGCGGCATTCTTCGAGCCGCTCCCCGACCTCGACGTGCAGGACCCGCAGTTGCAGGACCCGCTCACTCCCCAGCCGCAGCAAGGAAGCGGCAACGGCGAATCGAACAACGAGCCGCAGGAGGGCGAATCGGGAGAGGGGAACAGCAGCGGGAGCGAAGGTGCCGGCGGCGCGCCCAACTCTGCGTCGAATAAATACCTCGACGGCGAAACGTACTACGGGCACGGCTTCGGCGAAGCCTATCAGGAAGCGCAGGACCGCCTCAATTCCGACAGCTCTCTCACCGACGAGCAGAAGGGATGGGTGAACGGGTATTACGAATCCATCGAACGTAACGAAGGCGGCGGCAACAGCGAAGGCGAAGGCGGATCGGGAGAAGAGACCCCGTAACAAGAAAAATAAGAAAAATAAAAAATTAAAAAAAGGGTGAATAGAAATGATAACAGAACAAGACATCAAGCAATTCAGCACACAATGCGCGGAGATATTCAAGCAG
>CANRNP010000011.1 GCA_947632015.1 uncultured Clostridia bacterium
TGGGAAAAGCGAAAGGGAACGGAAAAACGCGAAGCAATCATTTTTTGGGGTGACGTCAGGTCGTCGGTTCAAGTCCGACCAGTAGCTCCAAAAGATTGCCGTGGGGTTTTGCCCCACGGCAATCTTTTCGTTATATGATATACTTGAACCGCCCAGACCTGCTGATTAAAAATTTGGGGTCCCCGAAAAATGATTGGGAAAAGCGAAAGGGAACGGAAAAACGCGAAGCAATCATTTTTTGGGGTGACGTCAGGTCGTCGGTTCAAGTCCGCGCGAGACGAAGTCGAAGCTATCAAGCGCAGAGAAGATACCAGTAGCTCCAAAGGAATGAGGCAGGGGTTTCCCTGCCTCATTCCTTTTATGCGCTGTTTTGCGATTCATTGCCTTTTACAGATATTTTTCCATCGCTTTGAGCTGTCTGTCCTGCAATTCGATGAGCCGCCGCGTAAAGTCTTTGGCGCGCCCGTCCGCCGCCGCGTAGTCGTTGAGGTATTTGTTCAACGATTTTATCCCCATATTGCACCCGTCCGTAATGAGTTCGGCGATGGTTTCGTCGGAGCCGTTTACGGCTAAGGTGAAGTTCATTTTCAGCCGCGCCATTCCTTCGGCGAGAGGATTCGGCTCCTTGCCTTCCTCATGAAAGTCGTGCAAAAGCTCCCGCATCTCGTTCTGTAACTGCGCGTATTCCCGCTGGTAGCCGTCGAGGAGCTCTTTCAGCCCCGCGTCCTTTACATGGTCTTTTACTTCGTCTATCGCGGATATGCCCATCCGTATCCCCGCGTCGCATTCGCGGTAAAGTTCTATCGTGTCGTGCTCTATCATGGTTTTCTCCTCGGATGTAGTATGGGCAGAGGCGAAGTTTTTACTCCTCTTTCTTGCTAAAAAAGGAAGGAGGGCAAACGGCAAGGCGGAGAGGCAAAATTTTCCGCGGGATTTCGGGAAAAAGAGGGAAAAAATTTGTTTCCGTTGATTTACAAGGCGGCGTAAATATGCTATAATAGACAAGGCGTTTTTTCAAAAAACCGCTTCGCGCCGAAAAAATCGCGGCGCGGCGGCAAAAAACGATACCATCCGGGAGAAGCAGGCATGACGGAAGCAGATTTCAGCGACGCATTTTTCAGCCGTTTGGAGACGTTGTCGCTTCAACTGCAATCGACGCTTTCCGGCTATTTCGGCGGGAAGCATCTCATCAAAAAATACGGGCAGACGGTGGAGTTCGCCGATTTCCGCGAATACACGATCGGCGACGATATCCGCCGTATCGACTGGAATCTTTTTGCCCGCTTCGAAAAGTATTTCTTGAAATTGTTTACCGACGAGCGCCAGATGCACGTCCAGTTCTTCCTCGATTGCTCCGCCTCTATGGACGTCTATCCGGGGAAGGCGGCGTACGCGCTCGGCCTCGCCGCAGCTCTCGGCTTTCTGGCGGTAAGGAATACCGATAAAATTTCCTTTCACCTTTTGAAGGATGGCGCGGTGCTCGATCCGTTCGGCATGCTCGTGGGAAAGAACTCCTTTTTCGGGGCGGTGGGGGCGCTCAAAAAGATCTCCTTCGAAGGAGAAGCGGATTTCGCCGCATGCGTGCCCTCCGTGCCGAGCACAGGCACAAACGACGGGCTCTCGGTGATCATATCCGATTTTCTCACGGAGAACCGCTGGCAGAAGGCGGTGGACTATCTGCTCTATAAAAAACGGCAGGTGCTCCTTTTGCAGGTGCTCGACCCTTCGGAGATCGCGCCCGGCGACAGCGGCAGATTCGATCTCATCGACGCGGAATCGCGCGAGCTGGGCGATCCGCGCAATCTCCGCTTGAAGATCTCCCGCCCGATGCTCGACGAATATGCCGACGAATTCCGCAAATGGATAGAGGAGATCAAGCACTTTTGTCTTTCGCGCGGTGCCGATTTTCTTTCCGTGAATACGGCGACGCCCATCGAAAAGACGATATTCCGCGATCTTTTCCGTTGCGATCTGATCCGTTAGCCCATACGTTATAAGGAGAATGAAGATGAAAAGCGAAGATCTTTTGAAAAAATATCGCAGACGGCTTGCGGCGATCGGCTGGGGGAAGGCGCTTCTTTACAGCGCGATCGCGGGGCTCTGCGTGAGCGGCGCGGCGGGGCTCGCAACGTGGTTCACCCATATGGAGCTTTGGATCGTGCTTTTGCTCTCGCTCGGACTCGGCGCCGCCGTGGTCTTGCTGTGCGCGCCCGTCATCTATCTGAAATTTTTCCGCCCGACGACCGATTCCGCCGCCGCGCAGATCGACGCGCTCGGCTTGGAAGAGCGCATGATCACGATGCGCGAGCTGGAAAACGATCCCTCGGAGATCGCGGCGCTTCAACGGAAGGACGCAACGGCAAGACTTCGCGCCGTCTCCGAAAAGCGGCTGCGTTTCTCGGTCGCGATGCCCTTTTTCGCCTTGCTCGCGTGCAGTTTTCTGTTCGCGGCGAGTTTTGTCACGGTCTCCGCGCTTGCCGCGGGCGGCATGATCGGGCGCGGGGACGAAGTTCTCGGCGTAGAAGGCGGGCTTCCCCAGGAGGAAACGCCGCCCGAAACGGTGACTTATACGGTGAAGTATCTCGTCTATGAAGAGGGGACGGGCGTAATAGACGGCGAGGCGGTGCAAACGGTGAAAAAGGGCGGTTTTACCAAAGCGGTGACCGCCGTGCCCGCGGAAGGCTATCTGTTCTATGCGTGGGTGGACGCGCAGATGCACCCCATCGGCAACCAGGAGAATCCGCGGATCGACCTCAATGTGCGCGCCGATACCGAAGTTTACGCCTGCTTTTATAAGGCGGAAGAGGGCAACCCCGATGACGACCCGTCGGAAGGGGAAGGCGAATTGCCCGGCGGCGATGATAGCGGCGAAGAGGGCGGAGGCGGCGAGGACGGCGAAGGCGGTCCCGGTTCCGCCGGTTCGAGCGGCGAAGTCGGCGGCGACGGAAGCGAAGCCGAGGGAAGGCTGAACAACTCCGTGATCGACGGAAATAGCGATTATAAGGAAAATTTCGATCGCGAAAAGAGCGAAAAGGAGCTCGCGGAGGACGATACGCTCCCCGATGAGCTCAAAGATATTCTCGGAGATTATTACAACGCGCTGAAACCTTGAAATTTCAAGGCGGGGACGCAGGGAGAAATACATGATTTTACGCTGGCTGTTGCCGTTGGGATTTTTGGGGATGCTCGGAGTGATCGTACTCCTCGCGCTCTATCTTCTCAAACCGCAATATAAAACGCAAACGGTGTCGGGCACCTTGATATGGAAGCGGGTCCTTCTGCGCAAAAAGAGGCAGAGACCCGTTCTCAGCCATATTCTCGTCTTTCTATTGCAGGCACTCCTTCTCATAGCAGTTTCGCTGGCGCTCGCCCAGCCCTATCTCTTTTCCAAGGGCGTATTGCTCGAAGATTCCGAATACGTGATCATCCTCGACGCTTCCGCCAGCATGCGCACGCGCGCGGCGGGCGAGGAAGGCGCGGTCGGCGACACCCGCTTCGACAAAGCCTTAAAAAAGGCGGAAGAGGAGATCGACAGGCTGTTTGCAAAGGGCGACGGCGCCGTCTCTTTGATCCTTGCCGACAGCGCGCCCCATTATTTGGTGAACGGCGCCGGGCGGGACCGCCGCAGTGAGATCGATTCCGCGCTGAGATCGGCGATCTGCTCGTCCGGCACGGCCGACCTCGAAGAAGCCCTCGAAATGGCGCGCGGACAGCTCGACGCAAACCCCTACATCAAAATTTTTCTCTATACCGATACCAAATTCGGGGATATGGGCTCGGCGCTCACCGTCGTTGACCTTGCCGACGAGAGCACGGAGTGGAACGTGGCGGTGCTCGGCTGCGACGTTGCGGTGCGGGACAATGAATACGAGTTCGGGATTCGTCTGGGCGCTTACGGGAATGTGGCGATTGCCCGCACCATGAGAATGCAGATCCGCGGCGCGGACAACGGGGACGGACCCTCGAATTACGAATTGAAGATCCCCGTCTCCTTCGAAGTTGATCCCGACAGCCCCGTCCGCGAGGCGCTCACCACGGTGAAAGTGCGCGCGACGGACCCGAAATACGGCGGCGAAGAGGGGAGATTTTTCGATACGTTCGAAGAAGTCCGCATCGAGATCCCCGATCTTTACGATTCCATCCCGGACGACGACGTCTACTTCGTTTACGGCGGCGTCAAAGATAAGATCGCCGTGGAATATTGCAGTGCAGAACCCAACACGTTCTGGCAGTTCGGCTTCTCCACGCTCACCAAAAACCTCGGCGGGAAGCGGAAAATTTCTTTTCGGGAGATTTACCGCGACGCGGGGGAGACGGCGGAGCGCACGGGATATGATTTCTATCTGTTCGAGCACGCCATTCCTCCCGAAATCGTCGAAGCGGGCTTGCCGCAGGACGGCGTGCTCATGATCGCCGATCCGAACTACACCGCGGCGCAGGCGAACCTCGGATTCCGTGTGGCGGAGACGGTCACCCTTCCCGCGCTCACGGGGTGTACGGCTTCCGCGTCCCATCCGCTTCTCCGCTATAACGATCCCTCGGCGATCGGGCTCACCCAATATAAGCGGCTCGAAATGACGGATCCGCTCTTCTTGCCCGTGCTCTATTGCAACGGCGACCCCGTGATCTATGTAAAGGATACGGGCGACGTCAAGATCGTCGTGCTTGCGTTCAGCCTCAACATGTCGGACTTCTACCAAAGAGAGTTCATGATCTTCCTCTACAACATGTTGGAAACCTTTATGCCGGTCACGCTGGACAGATACGATTACACGGTCGGCGAGCGCGCGCAGGTGAATTGCAAGGGCGTTTCCATGGATATTACGGGGCGGGGCACGGTCACGCTCACCGACTTCCCCGCACAGTATCTCTTTACCGAGGCGGGGACGTACACTTTCACCACCCATTTCGGATCGAAGAAGGACGACGAGGTGCGCAAAGCGTATGCGCATATCGTCAGCGACGAGAGCGCGATCTTCGGGGAGTCCGATTTCAGGATCGTGCTCGATAACCGCGAACTGACGGGAGACGCGGGAAGGAGCCTGCTCTTCTGGTTCGCCGTTGCGGCGGTTTTGCTCCTCGTTTTGGAATGGTATATTCAGTTTAAGGACATCGTTTAGGAAGGTGAATATGACAAATTTCCGTGTGGAATTTTCCGTCAGCCCTTGGCTGCTCTTTCTCATCCTGCCGGTACTCGCGCTCATTTTCACCGCCTTTTTCCTCAACGGGCGTAAACGGACGCGCTGGACGGCGAACAGGATCATTTCCGCGATCCTGCAATCGGTCGTCGCGGTCTTGTGCGTCTTTGCCCTTTCCGGATTTCATTTCGCTTACGACGAAGCGAACGCGCAAAACGAGCTTGTGATCCTGGTCGATCATTCCGCCTCCGCCGAAAGTTCGCGCGAGGACATGGACGAATTTGTCCGCGAAGTGTTGGAGGCGAACCGCGAACGCTACGAAACGGCGATCTTTTTGTACGGCAACGAGCAAAAACTTGCCCTGCCGATGGGGAACTATCCCGCGGAGGAGGCCTATGAGCGCTATCTCGCGGCGTGCGAAGAACCTATCGACGGCGGGGCGACCGATCTTGCCTCCGCCCTCCTTGCCGCTTGGGATCCGGGGATGAAACAGGGCGCGATCCGCCATCCCGAACGGGCGAAAGTGCTCATTCTCGGCGACGGTCTGCAAACCGACCGCGACGCGCTCGCCACCGTGCGCGGGCTTGTGCGGGACGGCGTGCGGGTGGATACCTCGTTCTATGCGGGAGCGGCGGCAGAGGACGTCTCGGTCGTCGATCTGTCCTTCCCGGAAAACGAGATCTCCGAAGGGCAACCGTTCGAAATGACCCTCACGCTTTACAGCTCCCGTCTGGGCGGGGTGGGAATCACCCTCTCGGACACCGCCGAAGGCGGGGAGGCGGAAACCGTCACTTCTTCCGCGATCCTCAGCCGCGGGATGCAGATGGTCGCTCTGTCCCACACGTTTGCCTCCGAGGGGATCCACAGGCTCTCGATCCGCCTCGACGCGGAGGACGACGTGCCCGAAAACGACGTGTTTTATTCCTATTACGACGTCCAAAAGACCCATTACATGCTCATCCTCGAAAAATATGCGGGGGAATCCGCGCAAGCGGTCTCCGCCATTTCGGAGGAGGCGATCGCGAAACATCTCGCCGTCGAAACGAAACAGATCGCCGATATACAAGCCGCAACGGCGGAAGAACTCACGAAATACAGCGAGATCGTCCTTTATAACATCGCCGCGGGCGATATGACGGACGCCTTTCAGGAGGAGCTCTCCGATTATGCGCATGAATACGGGGGCGGCGTGTTCACGGTAGGGGGATTCGAGAAGCAGGACGGCGCGATCCTCACCCGCCCCAAAGAGCGGGATCCCGACGTAGAGGTCCCCGTCGGACACAGCTATCAAAGCGAGGGGGAATCGAAGTTCGCCTCCATGCTCCCCGTTACGATCGAAGAATATAAGCCCGCGGTCGCGGTCGTGTATGTTTTCGACCGGTCGGGCTCCATGACGATCGGGGCGTCGAACGCTATCACCACGGCGGTCTACGACGCCCAACGCAGTCTGGAACTCCTCACCCAGCGCGACTTCGTCGGGATCGTCGCCTTGGAGCAAAGCTATCAGCAGGTCGCGCCACTTCTTCCGATGACGAAACTGGACGAGATCAAAAGCGATATGGAGGCGATGAGGCACGATACGAACAACGGCGCGACGAACTATGCGCCCGCTCTGCAACAGGCGGTCAACATGCTGGCGAACTGCCCCGACGAAGTTGCCGTAAAGCACATCGTTCTGCTCTCCGACGGCGATCCGGACGACCGCATCGAGGACTACGGAGAGGTGATCAAAGAGGCGCATGCGTCGCAGGGGATCACGATGACCGTCATGGTGTACTATAAAACGATGCGCTACTTCCCGCCCGACCCCGAACCCTATTATTTCAACCACGACCGCGACGTGAAGGGGGAGGAGATCAATACGGCGAATATGCGCGCCCTCGCCTCGTACGGCGAGGGGAATCTGGTGCTCTCCGCCCGCAATACCTATAACCTGACGCCCCAGCTCTCGGAAGATATGAAGCTGAAAGAGCTGGATGACATCGGAACGACGCCCTATCATCCCCACATCGGCAGGCATTCTTCCGCGCTCGGCAGTATCACCGACCTCGAAATTTCCGCGCTTACTCTCGGCGGATATTTTCCGAGCCGCTTGAAAACGGGAGGGGACGCGGAGATCTTGCTCTTTGCGGAGACCTCGCCCCTGTACGCCGAATGGACGTACGGAGAGGGGATCGTCGGAAGCATCATGATCGACCTCGAAGGGGTGTGGTCGAAAGAACTGCTCGAAAGAGATACGGGGCAGACGCTCATCGGGAATCTGATCTCCCACCTTTTCAGAAGGGTGGAGGAGCTGCCGGATGAAACGGAGCTGTCGCTCACGGTCGCGGAGGATAACTTCCGCACGCGGATCAACATTTACGGGTTCGACGCGGAGCGGGAAAAAGACCGAAAACTCGTCGCCTTCGTGGAGCCTCCCTCCGGGGCGGCGGACGCGATCAAATGCGATCCGGAGTCGCTCACGGCAACGCGCAGCAGTTTCCTCTTCGAAAACCCCATGCCCGGTCTGTACACCATATACGTTTTGAAGGTGTCCTCACGCTTCGATTTCGCGAGCGATAAGATCGGAAGCGTCGGCGATATTCCCGAAGATGAGATCTTCTCGCGGGCGGAAATACACAGAACGTTCTCCTATTCCGAGGAATACGACGCCACGGCGGACCCCTACACGGAGGGACAGGCGCTCCTGGCAGGGCTGTCTACGCGCGCCGCGGAAAACTCCGCGCAGGCGTATGAAAAGTTCGTCTATGACGCCGAAACGGTGTATGCCGACCGCGGGTATTCGAAGATCGTCATCGACCCCGTAAAGGAGATTCTCATAACCGCCCTCGTGCTCTATCTTCTCGGCATCGTGTTCAGAAGGTTCAAATTGCCGCGCATTGCGCGCCGCGCTTCTCCGCGGACTTCGGGTGAATAAACAAAATTGCGGGAAAACGCCGCCCTTCTTCGGGAGGGCGGCGTTTGTACGGAAATGATTCTTTCCGATTGCCTGCGATTCGACAATTATTCCCGTGATATGACGTCCTGACTGCGGTATGATGTTCTAAAAAAGCAATCAAGCAGAGAGGCGGGAGCATGGGAAGAAAAATCGTGATCACTTCGGGGAAAGGGGGCGTCGGCAAAACGACCGTTACGGCGAACCTCGGTGTGCAACTTGCCAAGAACGGTTATCGGGTGATCGTCTGCGACCTCGATTTCGGATTGAACAATATCGACGTCGTGCTTGGAGTGGAAAACCTCGCTTCGTTCGACGTCGTAGACGTGGTGGAAGGACGGTGCCGCCCCAAGCAGGCGCTCGTCCGCCATCCGCGCTATCCCACCCTCTATTCTCTTGCCAGCAACCGCGTTTCCGAACGCTACGTTTCCCCGCAAGCCGTGCGGCTCATCCTCGACGCCCTCGCGCCCCGCTTCGACTTCATCCTCATCGATTCGCCCGCGGGGATCGACGAAGGGTTCCACCGCGCCGTTGCCTGCGCGGACGAAGCGCTCCTCGTTACGACGCCGCACATCTCGGCAATGCGGGACGGCGCCCGCGTGGCGGGAATGCTCAAAAGTTACCGCCTGCAAAGGGTAGGGCTCGTCGTCAACATGGTGCGAAGCGACCTCGTGCGGCGGGGAGAATTGCTCAAACCGGAGGAAATTTCGGAGGCGTTGCATGTTCCGCTCACGGCGGTCGTCCCTGAGGACGACAAGATCTTTCTCGACAACGTGGCGGACAGATTCCGCGCCTTCCGCATCCTCGCAAACTTTTACACGGGCGGCATTGCGGGCGAAGAGGGGCAGAAGAAAGGATTTTTCAGCGGACTTTTGGGTGCGCTTCGGAGGTGATCGATGAAAAAGGAAATGACGAAACTCAGGCTCAAAAAAATGCTCGACGACGACAAGGAAGAGATCAACGACGCCACGCGGGCGGCAGTGCTTGCCGAGTTTACGCGCATTGCAAAAGAATATTTCGAAACGGAGGGCGTCGCGCTCAATATCAAAAAGGGGAAAAATTGCACCGACGTTGCCGTTTCCTTCAAAGCGACGCGCGTAAAAAATTTTACGGTGTTGAAATAGGCGAGATATTGATTGACAAACCCGCTAAGATGGGGTATAATCAACAAAAATGCCAACGAACCTTCTTTTGAGGAAAACGTCATGAGAAAATTCGCTATTTTAACGGATACCGCTTCCGATCTTCCGGAAAGCTATTATAAAGAGCACGACGTTGCATGCGTCAGGCTCGGCTTCAACATGGACGGCGTTCTCTACGAGGGAGAGGACGGAGAGCATATCGAAGTCAAGGAGTTTTACGCAAAGCTCCGCGCGGGCTCCATGCCCACGACCTTTCAGGTCTCTCCCGAACAGGCGGCGCGTTCGATTGAACCGCTCGTGGCGGCAGGGAACGATGTTCTCGTGATCTCCTTCTCTTCCGGTCTTTCGGGCACCTACGGCAGTTACGTCGTGGCTTCCCGCGAGCTCAGCGCAAAATATCCCGATCAGAAGATCATGGTCGTAGATTCCCTTTGCGCCTCTCTCGGCGAGGGGCTCTTGGTCGATTACGCCGTAAAAAAGGCGGATACGGGCGCGACGATCGAAGATACTTGCCGCTATATCGAGGCGTTGAAGCCGCATATCTGCCATTATTTTACGGTGGATAATCTCTTCCACCTCAAACGCGGCGGGCGCGTTTCTGCGACGACGGCGGTCATCGGCTCCATATTGATGATAAAGCCCGTGCTTCACGTTGACCGCGAGGGACGCCTTGTCGCCATCGGCAAAGCGATGGGGCGGAAGAAGTCCATTTCCGCACTCGTGGAGCAGATGAAAGAACTCCAAATTCTCGATCAGAACGATCCTATCTTTATCAGCCACGGCGATTGTGAGGAGGACGTCAACTATCTCATATCCTTGCTCCGTGCCGCCTACGGGGAGCGGAAGATCTTCGTCAACCAGATCGGTAGCGTGATCGGCGCGCATTCGGGCGCGGGCACGCTCGCGGTATTTTTCCGCGGCAAGAGAAGGTAGGGCGGGAAATTGTAAAAAGCGAAGAGTTTAGAATGCGAAAGTTTAACGCGGCGGTCTTGTAAGGAGCGGAGCGACGGAATAGCGATTGTTGCAAAACGTAGTTTTGCCGATCGCGTCAAACCGAAGTAGCTGAAACAGATCGTTTGGGAGAGCGGAAAGTTTAGAAAAGCAAAGATACAGAAGCAAATGGAAGGTTGGCGGAGCGGTTTAACGCGGCGGTCTTGAAAACCGTTGAAGTGAGAGCTTCCGGGGGTTCGAATCCCTCACCTTCCGCCACCGAAGGGCACCCAAAGGGTGCCTTTTTTCGGTGGCGGAAGGCGAGGGTAAAAAGAGAGCCCGCATCGGGGGTTCGCCCCGCCCGCACGTTTTTTTTCGCGAAGCGGCGCGCTCGTTTTAGTCAAGCACCCGCCAAAGTTCCATAGGAACTCTTGACACAAAAGAAAATCTATGATAAAATATTTCAAAACAGCAAAAGAGGTTTGAGTATGCCTTTGGATGAAAAATTATTGACCTTCAAAAATGAAATTCAAAACGGCTTAACAGAAATAAGTAAAAATTACGCTTACATTGACGAGAAAGTCAATAAGCCTGAATACGCATTCTTGTATTGGGTTCTAATGAATCTCTACAACATTGATGAAGAAATAGTTGCGGATTCTATAACTGAATATAATGATAAAGCTATTGATTGTTTTGTCCACTATGAAGATAATAAGGAGCTTTATATTATCCAATGTAAATATTATGGTATTGATAATACCATTGACCGCAAAGATGTGTCCGACTTTTTGCAATCGCCCTTATCTGCTTTGTTAAATGGTAGCTATAAGCGTTCTAAAAAACTGCAAAAAATATTTTCTAATGCCATTGACGATCCTGATTATAAAATCTATTTTCATTTTTATTCATCAAGCACTTTCTATTCGGCAGATATAGATAATTTAATTAAGCGATTTAACAGTGATGCAAGACAATATAGTTCGTTCCTGCAGGCAGAGTTTATAGATTTGAAAGGTATCTATGAATTGTATTATGGAAAAAGTTACAAGGAACAAAAAGAGATGTCGTTTGATTTGGGAACCGTTAATAGAGGGACGTTTGCATCGTTGAGAGATGAATATGATATTCCCGATTTGCGATGTGAGGCATATTATATAATCACGCCTGTTTTTGAGATCTATAGGCTCTATAATACTGCAAAGAAAGCGGGCTATCAGCTTTTTGAAGAAAATATCCGTGAGTTTTTAGGCGAAAATACAGTCAATAAGGGCATAATTGATACGTTAAAAAGTACGGAGCGGAATAACTTTTTATTTTACAACAATGGAATTACCATGATTTGCTCGAAAGTTGGAAAAGAAGAAAAGCGTGGCAAAATGCGTTACTTGGAAATAAAGAATCCGCAGGTAGTGAATGGATGTCAAACGGTTAATTCAATAAACGTCGTATTAAGTGACGGTCAATCAGATAAAGAAATTCAGCAAAATTATCAAAATGTCTTTGTCATGGTTAAGGTCTTGGTTATTCCCGACCATTCTGAGGAAGATAAGGCTTTTTATCATGATGTGGTAAAATACACAAATAGACAAAACGCAGTACCTGATAAGGTCTTTTCAGCGAATGGGCAACCTGTCTTCAATCGCATTCAGTCTGAATTTGCAAAGCGCGGCTTCTTTTTGCGCGTTAAGCAAAGCGATAAAAATAAGTTTGAATCCGAATATACTGACAAGCAAAAAGCCGATATGGTTAAAAAAGCAAACGAATACACAAAGAAGATTGGTTATGAGATAAAAACGGCAAAAGATATATGCATTGATTTGGAAAAGCTCTTACAAGTTCTGATTGCCTATATCAAAGATGGCTCTTTTGCTTATACAAAGAAGAATACTGTTCTTAAACAAAATAGTGATGTATTCAAGACAATTAGCATAAATATTCAAGATTATATTTCTATTGATAATATGATACGCTTATATTATCTATATTGTCGTACTGAGCAGGAAAAGAAGCGGAGTTCGGACAAAAGGACTCCCATCCCGTATTATGTTATTGGTTTTATTAGCTATCATCTTGATGGGGATCACTCAAGCGTCAATATGAATAGACAACTCGACAAACTCTTTAGCTACGATGAGGCGGTTTTCAATGATATTTATAGATATTTGACAAAATTGTCTAATCGCTATAAAGAACTCAATCAAAAGAAAGGTATTGAGTACAATGTCATGATCAAGCAGAAAATTGATACTGCAATTTTAGATGATGCAATATCAACTTATAAAACTATGCTTTCTGATAAGGAATATAGAATGCTAAAAATAGACAGCTAATTTTCCGACAACCGATGCTCTCATAGGAGAAATGATGACAAAACTAATGAAATAAGTATTTAAGGAGAATTATTATGTGTATTTTTTGGGACAGATGATGAAAATCATCCTCAGTCGAAATACACCAGAAGGTCTGCTCCACTTTCTTTCAAATAGTTCAATTTTTGCACAAAGTACTCAACCAGCAAAGAGCCCAAATTAAACACGAGAGTGTCTGAGGGGGCTCTTTCAAAAAATATCTCTATTGATAAAAGACCCTTCGGATTTTCCGTGTCGGTTGTTGTTGGCAAAGACTTACAAATACTGCCGTTGGGGATCATTTGATTATGAGATGCACGTGCAACGGAGAAGCCGGTCAATATCAAGTGGAGCCGTCGAGCGTTCCACGAAACGATCATGACGCGCTTTTCGCGCATTTTATTGAAGTATAAGCAGGCGCTGTGCCTGAAAACGTACATTTGAAGAAAAAATGCGGAGGGGATTATGAATATCCATGAGACGCTCGCTTACGGAAAACGCGGCGGATTTGTGTTTTTTAAGGTACGTATCGATCGTCTTTTTCTTTATTTCACAGATCGCAACTTATTTTGTCATTCTGAACGCGCTGACGCAGGCGGCGAACGCGATGAACGCTCTGCAATCGCGCGATATCGTCGGGGTCGTCACTTCCCTTGTTTCTTTTAAGATCGACGGTCCCTTCGGGACGGTCATAGAAGTCATGCGGAATTTGGGTTGCCTCGTCATCCCGCTGTATTTCATCGCGACGATCTCCTTCGTGCTCAACCTCAACCGCGGAGAGATCGGCAAGATCACCCGCCGCACCGCTTTGATCTCTATTCTGCTCTTTTTTGCCGAACTTATGGCATATTTCGTCATTCTCGGCGTTGTGATGGTGCTGGTAGAAAGTCTCTTTACGATCATTGCGGAACAATATTCGGATATCGTCGGCATGGTGGATCAAGTGATCAAGGCGCTTAATTCCGAAGCTGGGCTTATCCCGTTCGAGAGCACAGAGGCAGCCATTGCGTATGCAAAGAATTTCGCCACCGAACAGCTTACGCTCGTGCTGCTCAACAATATGCCCTCGTTCAATATCTTTCTCGACCAGCTTTTATGCCTTCTGATGTGCGTGTTCTTCTGTTTTCATCCCAAATGGGCGAACACCAAGGCAAAGAGGGTTTTGTTCCGCTGTTTAGGGATCATTCCCATTGCCTATATCGCGGCGACTTTCATCATGAACGGGTTGATCCATTCGGGCATCGTTTTTCCGAACCTTATTTTGATGAGCTTGTTCCCCGCGAAACGTCTGCCGCACTTTTTGTTTATCGGCTGTATTCTGTATTGCAACCGTTCGCAGATCGTGAGGGGAGTGAAAAAAGAACCCGGATTCGGGGTTGTATCCTCTTCCCGGAAGGAATACCGATCCGATCCGCCCGTGTTCGAAACGGCGGAAACGGCGAAGAGCCGGTCGCTACATACCGCAATTTTTTTGAGCGTCTGTCTCTTTCTTCTGAGCGCGATCGATTTCTTTTTGGGACTTTTGCCCTTTGGGGCGAAATGGGGGCTGGGCAAGTCCTATTACGCCGTGCTCTGTATCCCGTTTTTGTTCTTCTTCGACGAGAGAAAACCCGTTGCCAAGAGGGATTATACGATTTTCTCCCTCGTCTATTTTGCGGTGATCGCCGTCGTGGTTCTGATCTACTTGTTCTTCTGACCTTGCAGAATATTTCGGCGCGCGAAGATTTGTGAAATGTTTTTTGAATTCCCTTGCATCGGGAGGGGAAATGTGATAAAATATCGGAAAGCGTCTTTTGATACGGGAGTTCGGATATGAAAAGGTTGAGAGAATGGTTCAGCATCCAGCTTGCAAAACATCCCGCAAGGATCGTTTTGCTCGCGATCCTTTTCTTCAATGTTCTGTTTTTCGTCGTTGCCGCGCTCGTCATCAGCAATCTCGCCCTCAGCGGGACGGAAGAGATGAGCTTCTTCGAGGCGGCCTTTTATACCATCACCATGATCCTCGACGCCGGATGTATTTCCTTCGTCGTGGAGGACATCGGGGAATCCGGGGTCGCGCTCGCCGTCATCTGTCTCGTCATCATCGTCATCGGGATGGTCTCCTTTACCGGCGCGGTCATTGGTTATGTGACGAACTATATCTCCGGCTTTATCGACCGTTCCAACGCGGACGCGCGGAAACTCCGCATCTCCAATCATCTCGTGATCCTCAACTGGAATACGCGGGCTTCGGAGATCGTAAACGACCTTCTCTATTGCCGCGGGCGGCAGAAGGTCGTCGTGCTGGTGGAGGGCAGAAAGACGGAGATCGCCAAAGAGATCTCCGAGCGCGTCTCCGATACGATCCACAGGGAGAACGCGGCGCTCCGCGAACAGTGCCTCGGAAAGGGGCTTTACGGGCGTTTTCACTATCTGAAAAAACGGTTGAAGAACAACCTGCTCGTGATCGTCCGCGAGGGGGATATTTTTTCGGCGAAACAGCTCTTTGATATTTCTCTCGAAAAAGCCCGATCGGTCATCATTTTAGGCGGCGACATGAGCAGTTCGCTCTGCCGCTATGGCTATAAAGAGCGCGTTGAGGAGAACGCGAAAGGGAATGCGCTCACGGTAAAAACGTTGATGCAGGTGGCGGATATTACCGGCGCGTCTTTCTCGGCGGATAACCAAAAGATCATCGTCGAGATCTCCGACGACTGGACGTGGGAGCTCGTAGACCGCATTATCAAATGCAAGGAAGTTTCGGGGAAGTGCAACATCGTGCCCGTGCGGGTGAACCAGATCTTAGGGCAGCTTCTTTCGCAATTCCCGCTCATGCCCGAACTCAACCTCGCCTACAAAGAGCTCTTTTCCAACAAAGGCGCCACCTTCTTCCTCGAAGAGAAAACGGTCGCGGACGACAACGCTTATATCTCCGCGTATCTCGCCCGCCATAAGTACGCGATCCCGCTCACTTCGATGAATTCGGGCGGAACGGAATACTTTTTCTACTCCGCGGAGAGCCAAAAGGACATTTTGCGGGAAGGGGAGATCCCGGACCGCGGCTATACCGTAAAGCTCAACCGCAACTACTGGATCGAGCGGAAAAACGTGATCATACTCGGTCATAACAGCAAGAGCCGCGATATTATGGAGGGATTCCACAGATTCCGCTGCGAATGGGGGTATAAAGACAAACGCGACGAGATCCTGCGGATCATCGTCGTTGACGACAAAGAAAGTTTGGAGCGGATGAACTATTATAAAGAGTATCCGTTCGTGATCGAAACGGTGCCCGCGAGCATTTACGAAGAGGACTTGATCTGTTCCACCATCGAACAGTTCGTGGACACAAACGAAGAGGATACGAGCGTGCTCATCCTCTCCGACGACTCCGCCGCAAAGGAAAACATCGACGCGAACGTCCTTGCCAACCTCGTGTATGTGCAGGGGATCATCGCCGAGAAAAAGCGGCTCAATCCCGATTTCGATCTGGGGCGCATCGACGTGATCGTGGAGATCCTCGACCCGAAGCACCACGACATCGTGAGCAGTTACAGCGTCAACAACGTCGTGATCAGCAACCGCTACATCAGCAAAATGATCACGCAGATTAGCGAAAAAGAGGCAATCTTCGATTTCTACACCGACATTTTAACTTACGACGAAGAGAACGAAACGGTGTATCAGAGCAAGGAGGTCTATGCCAAAAAGGTATCGACCTTCTTCGAAGAAGTCCCCGCCGAGTGCACGGAAGGGGAGCTCATCCGCGCCGTCTGGAAGGCGTCCGTCAGCGAGGACATCCCGAAAGAGGCGCAGAATCCGACGGTCGTGCTCGGCTATGTCAAAAAGAACGGTACGATCGTGCTCTTTTCGGGAGACCAGGCCGACCGGAAGGTAAAGCTCGAAAAGACGGACAAGATCATCGTCTTTACCAACCACTGAGCCTAACTCTCCTTTGTCGCTTGCAGAAAGCGGTTGGGAGAGTAGGAAGAAAGCCGGCTTCGCGCCTGCATCGCTTTGAACGCGCTATCCCGCAGGAAGAGCTTCTGTTCCCGTTCGGAAACGCCCGCTTCGGGGAAGAACGGTCCGTCGATATATACGGTCGTTTTCACGCCGCCGAACAGTTTGCGCTTTTTATAGGTCGCCGTAAAGGTGAACACGGGTTTCCCCGTGTTTACGGGATAGGCAAAGGAATTCGCCGAAAAATAGCGGATGCCCGTATAGAGGGGCCAGATATGCGCCTCCGGATAGATCACGATCACATTTCCCTTCCTCGCCCGCGTTTCGATCGCCGCGAGGAATTTTTTTTGCGTTTCCCAACTGTCGGGGACGGGCATTCCCCCCAGATCTTCGACGACGCGCTTCAAAAAGGGAATAGAGACGGCGTCGGCATTGACGATGAGATAGGGCTTCTTCGGGAAAGCCGCCATGGAGGGGGTGAAGGCGTCGCCTGCCGTTCCGGGTGACGCGCGTTTCCGATAACTGGACGAAGGCGTCGCCCGCCGCCCGCGTGTGGTTCCCGTAGAGGAAATATCCCTCTTTGCGATAGGGGCGCAGTTTCTTCCGCCCGACGATCTTCTGCCCGCAGGAAACTTTGAGATAGAGAAAGCAGACGGGGGTCGCGATGAAGTGATGGAGAAACCACGCGAACGCGCGGCGCAGTTTGCTCTTCGGCAGATAGTCGTAGTGGGGCGGGAGCTTCTTCCGCTCGATCTTCGTTCCCGCGAAATCGTCGTTGAGCGGATCGGTATAATAAAACGTTTTTCCTTTCATTTTACTTGCCTTGACGCCGCGGCGTCTTTGAGCATCTGCTCCATTTTCCGCATGCAATCTTCCTGGCGGAATTGCTCCTTAAAGGAGCGGTACTTCTCCCGATAGGCGTCGATCTGCGAGGGGTCGTGATAGAAGTAGGCGATCTTGGCGGCGAGGTCGCGCCAGTTGCCCGCCTCGAAGAGACAATGCCCGTCGATGGCGAAATTCTTCGTGGCGCTCCTTGCCGAGTTGCAGATGACGGGGACGAGCCCCGACGCGATCGCTTCCAGACAGGAGATCGCCTCGATCTCGACGACTGCCGTGTGGACATAGAGGTCGGCGCCGCTCAGAGCGGCAGGGAGCTCGTCCCTGCGGTAAAACCTGAAATCGGCGTCTACGTTCTTGTGCGCGGCGAGCCGTCTGAGCTTCTTTTCGCGGGGACCGCACCCCGCGAAATAGATCTTTACCTTCTCTTTGAATCCGCTCTTCGCGATCGCCTTGATGAGGGTCTCCTGCGCCTTCTCCTTGCTGAATCTTCCCGTGCAGAAGATCGTAAATTTGTCGCTGAGGCGGGACTTTTCCCGCGGGGCGAAAAACATGTCGTTGACGCCGTTGGAGATCACGCGGCAGGGGAGAGAACGCTTGATCTGCTTTTCAAAGAGCTCTCTGATGAATTCCGTCGGGTAGTGGACGGTCCCTATCCGCTTGTAGAGCAAACGGTAAAAGCACAGGTAAGTGATATGGTTGGCAAGACGGTTGTTCATGCAGGCGATGTGCGCGGTGACGTTTTCCGCCTGCGCGTGGAAACTCGCGGTCGTGGGGATCCCCGCCTTTGCGGCGAGTTTCGCGGCGGCAACGCCGAGCGGAAAGGGCATGAGAATGTGTACGACGTCCGCGCCCTCCATCACGCGGGCAAGCGCTTTTTTATCGGGTTTGGCGAGGATGACGTTGTTCGCCTTCAACAGCAGGTTCAGCGGACCCCAGTTTATGACGGGAACGACGGTGAATCCCTCTGCGCCCTCTTTTTCACGGTCGGCGCAGACGACAGTCACCTCGTGCCCGTTCTCTTTGAGAAAACCGATGAGATTATACGCCGCCAGCGTTGTGCCGTTGTTCGGTTTTCCCAAAACATCGCAGACGATCACGATCTTCATATCTTTCTCCTTTGTCTTATATCTAAATGATAATACGTTGCTTTGTCATATTTTTCCATGACAATCTAATTATAACAAGCGGCGCGCGCCCTGTCAACAAAATGAACGAAGAAATTTTGCTTCGGGGAAGGGGAGACTGCGTGAAAAAATTTCTGAAAAAATTTCAAAAAACCGCTTGACAGATAACTGTATCTACTGTATAATAACAGTAGAAACTGTTCGAGGCACATTTTGCATATCCAACTTTCCTTACGGTCGGGACCGATCTACGAACAGATCGAATATCAGATCCGTGCGCAGATCTTTTCGGGCGAACTCAAAGCGGGGGAGGCGTTGCCCTCCATCCGTACGCTGGCAAAGGAGCTCACGGTCGGCATTATTACGGCGAAGCGCGCTTACGACGATCTCATCGCCGAAGGCTTTTTGTATGCCGTTCCGGGGAAGGGGGTATTCGTCGCCGAGCACCGCGAGGACGAGATCGCGCACGGAAAAACGGAGCGGCTGAGAGAACGTCTCCGCGAAGCCAAAAAATTTGCGCGTGAGAACGGCATTCCGCCCGAACAGTTCGCGGAAATTTTGCAGGAGATCATGGAGGAGAACGATGAACGGTCTTGAAATCAAAAATCTCGCCGTAGACTTCGGAAATTTTAAGTTAGACGCGACGCTCAACGTCCCGCGCGGCTGCGTAACGGGGCTGGTGGGGCGGAACGGCGCGGGGAAATCCACCCTCATCAAGGCGATCATGCGCCAGCAGGAGGCTTCGGGCAGCATTTTATACAACGGCATTCCCTTTTTCGGCAACGAGACGGAAGTGTTGCGCAGAATCGCGTGCGTGTTCGATTCTCCCCATTTCAGCACCTATCTCAGACCCAAACGGCTTTTGAAGATCGTAAAGGGGATGTATCCTGCCTTCGACGAAGAACTGTACGGCGAACTCATGGAGAAGTTTGCTCTTCCCGGCGACAAGCTCGTGAGAACCTTCTCCACGGGCATGAAGCGCAAATTCGGGCTCATTCTCGCCCTCTGCCAAAAGCCCGATATTCTGCTTCTCGACGAGCCGACCGCGGGGATCGATCCCTACGACAGGGGAGTCATCATCGACCTGATCCAACAGTTCATGCTCGACGAGGGGCACACGGTGCTCTTCTCCACCCATATCACCGAGGACCTCGACAAGATCGCCGATTATATCGTCTTTCTGCAAAACGGCAAAGTTTTGCTCTCGGAGGAGAAAGAGACCCTCTGCGAAACGTACCGTCTCGTGCAGGCGCCCGAACTGACCGACGGGATGCGGGAGGAGGCGATCGGCGTGCAAACCTCGATGTTCGGCTACACCTTTCTTACCAGACAAAAGAACCCCGTCGGGGAGGGACTGCTTGTGAAAACGCCGACGGTGGAAGAAATTTTCATACATTTGCTCGGAGAGGAGGAGAAAAAATGACGGCAAATACAGAGAAAAAAGTAGGGTTCTGGACGTACTTTATGGCGCTCAACTTCGGCGCCGACAGCGCGCCGGGCATGCCGGGCGGAAGATCCATGTGGGAGCTCAGCCTGACCGCACTGCTCTTTATCTGGGGAATTATTTTCATCGGCGGCGACGCCGTGCCCATGACGCTGACGTTCGCCCTGTTTGCATTCCTCGCGGTCATCTCGCTCTGCGGCGTTGCGCGCCTGCGCCCTTCCATGTTCCATCTGATGCCCGTCGGAAGAACGCGGAAAACGGTGTTTTTCTTCCTGTCGATCCTGCTCACGATGCTCATCGGGATGGTGCTCGCCGCGGCGGCGTTTGCGGTGCTTCTGCTTCCGATCGCGCTCATTGTGTTAGCCTCGTCGGGGGAGTGGATCTTCGTCGCCGAAGAAACGGGCGCCGTCGCCCTGCCCTGTTTGCAGGGAGAACTGCTTGCGCTCATCCTCGGCGCGGGCATCTTCGGAGCGGGAATGATCGCGGCGTGTATCAAAAAGAAAATTCTTCAAAGGCTCTTCATCACGCTCACCCCCGTGATCGCGGTCGCGCCGCTCATCGTCATCATGCAATTTTGCCGGATCGAGCACGGGAAACTCTTTCTCTTGTTCGATACGATCCCTTACAGCTACGTCTATCTCATCGTGTCCGGCGTCATCGCCGCGGCGCTGCTTGTCATCGGCGCCCTGCGGATTGTCCGCTTTCTGAACCCGAAGAGGGATTGAGAAGGGGGGGAGGGAGCGCGCTTTTTTGCCGCTCCTTTTGTTTGAGCAAAAAAAGTAGTTAGCAATGGCGAACTTTTTTTGAAAAAGGGGCGAAAAACAGTTGACAGGACGGAAAATAAGTGATAGAATAACCCTCGGAAAGCGCGGAAAAGCGCTTTTTTGAGGGGAATGAGTTCGCATAGCCGAACTGTCGGCGGCTGTCTGCCGATTTTTTTCGGAAGGTCGGTTCGCAATAACGAACTGTTGCATAGAAATTTTACGCGGAGAATAGAATATGCCGTTATTACTTGCGCCCGTCGGGCAGGAAATGAAGATCGTAAAGATCATTGTGGACGAAAAAACAAAGAAACATCTCGCAAACCTCGGCGTGATCGCCGATTCCACGATCACCGTACTCTCATCGAGCGGGGGAAGCGCGGTCTGCATGGTGAAGGACGGGCGGCTCGCGCTCGACAGAAATCTTGCAAGCCGTATTTACGTTGCCTGACGTGTTTGCACACACCTTTGTGTGCAATATATTTTGACCGCGAGTTCGCGGCTGCTAACTCAAAAAACTTTTGGAGGTATAAATATACATGACGAAAAATCTCAATGAATTTTCCGTCGGCGAGAGGGGGGTCATCAAGACCGTCTCCGGCGAGGGAAAGATCAGGAGGAGGCTGTTCGACATGGGTGTAACGCCCGGCGCGGAAGTCCTGCTCCACAAGAGGGCTCCGCTCGGCGATCCGTTGGAAGTCACCATCCGCGGATATGAGCTTACCCTGCGCAAGACGGAAGCCGCCTGCGTCACGTTGGAGGTGAAACAATGAAGAAGTTTGCCTTGGCGGGCAATCCCAACTGCGGGAAAACCACCCTTTTCAACCTTTTAACGGGGTCTACCGCTTACGTCGGCAACTGGCCCGGCGTTACGGTGGATAAGCGCGAGGGCACCTACAAGAGGGGCGAAGAGCCCGTGCAGATCGTCGATCTTCCCGGAATCTATTCCCTCTCTCCCTATACCCCGGAGGAAGTCGTTTCCCGCAACTTTATCCTCGACGAAAAGCCGGAATGCGTCATCAACATCGTCGACGCGACGAACCTCGAACGCAACCTCTACCTCACGACCCAGCTCATGGAGATCGACGTGCCCGTGATCATTGCGCTCAACATGATGGACGCCGTGGAGAAGGCGGGCGACCGGATCGACGCCGCCGAGCTCGAACGGAAGATCGGGCTCCCCGTCGTGGAGATCTCCGCGCTCAAAGGCACGGGCATCAAAGAACTCATGGACAGGGCAATCAAGATCTCCAAGACCCCGCGCGAGGGCACGACGATCCTGCACGATTCCCCGCTCGCCCACCTCGTGCGAGACGTCAGCATCGCGCTCAAAGGGGCAAAGGTGGAAGCTCCGCTCTTCCACGCCGTGAAACTTGCCGAAATGGACGAGATCGAGGTAAAAATGCACCCGGAGCTCGTCTCTATGGTGGAAGCCTTCAAGTCTACCTTCGAGGACGATACCTTCGGCAACGACCTCGAAGCGGTCGTGGCGGACGCGCGCTATAAATACATCTCCGCAAATTATTCCACCGCCTACGAACGCAGAAAACGGGGCGAGACGCTCACGGGGAGCGATAAGGCGGATAAGGTTCTCACCCATAAAATTTGGGGGATCCCCATCTTCCTCGTGATCCTGTTCGCCATTTTCCACCTCACGTTCTCGGAAGATCTCTTCTTCATCGGCGCGATTTCGGGCGGCAGACTGCCTACCCTTTTCAAATCCGCCGCGGAAGGGGGGCTCGGCTGGGAAGAGAACGCCTGGACGACCCTCGTCGCCTGCTTTTACGACGGCGCGGTGTTCTCGCCGGGCGTGATGATCACCAACCTGTGGACGTGGTGTCTCGACTGGATCGGGGAGCTTCTCTCGCTCGCCACCGCAAACGCGCCCCTCTGGGTGGGCAGTTTTGTGGGCGACGGCATCTGGGGCGGTCTTTCCGCCGTGCTCGGCTTCCTGCCGCAGATCCTCGTTTTGTTCCTCTTCTTCTCCATTCTGGAAGATTCGGGCTACATGGCGCGCGTCGCCTTCATCCTCGACCGTATCTTCCGCCGCTTCGGGCTTTCGGGCAGGGCGTTCATGCCCATGATCATGGGCTTCGGCTGTTCTCTTCCCGCCATGATCAACACGCGCACCCTTGCCGACGACAACGAGCGGACGGCGACGATCCGCGTGATCCCGATGTTCTCCTGCGGGGCGAAATTGCCCATTCTCACGGCGATCGCGGGCGGTATCGTTCAAGTGTTCGGCGTCGGGAATGCGGACCTTATCACCTATTCCATGTATCTCATCGGCATTGTGACGGCGATCGTCTGCGTCATCCTGATGCGCTCCACCACGATGCGCGGCGAAGTTCCGCCCTTCATCATGGAGCTTCCCGCATACCACGCGCCGCTTTTCAAGGGGCTCATGATCCATCTGTGGGATAAGACGAAGCACTTCGTCAAGAAGGCGTTCACCATCATTTTCGCCTCGACGATCGTCATCTGGTTCCTCTCGTCGTTCAGCTGGGACTGGCGTTTCCTGCTCGAAGAGATCGAGTATGAGGGGGAAACGGTGCTCGTCAACCTGCACATGGAGAGCAGTATCCTCGGCTCGGTCGGCATGCTCATCCAGCCGATCTTCACGCCGCTCGGCTTCGGCTCGCAGCTTGGCAAAACGGGTTGGGTGTTCGCCGTCGCCGCGCTCACGGGGCTTGTCGCAAAAGAAAACGTCATCGCAACGTTCGGCACCCTCGCTGCCTCCGTCGCAGGGGCGTACATAGCGACCGAAGAGGGGGTTCTCGAAGCGGTGACGATGATCACGGCAACGGGGATCACCATTCCCGCGCTCATCTCCTTCATCGCCTTCAACATGGTCACCATTCCCTGTTTTGCGGCGTGCGCAACGGCGAAGAGCGAACTTCCGAAGGGGAAATTCGCATGGACCCTCCTCTTCTGGCTCGCGACCTCTTACATCGTCGGCACCGTGATCTATCTTATCGGGAGCTGGTGGTGGACGGTTTTCCCCGTGCTCGCGGTCGCCGCGGCGGCTGTCTGCGGGATCGTCCTTTGGAATAAAAAGCACCCCGTCGGCGTCGCGAAAGAGGCGGAAGGGGAGCTTGCGGAGGCGTCCGCCTCAGGAGGGGACCGCTGATGCAGTGGTACGAGATCCTCATCATCGTGCTGGCGGTCTGCTTTGTGGCGGGGGTCGTCGCCTGGCGGATCGTCCGCAAAGTCCAGGGCAAGAGCGGATGCGACTGCGGCTGCGGAAATTGCAGCGGCGCATGCCCGCACTGCGCGCAGAAAAAGAAATAGCCCATACAGAACAATCTCCATAAATCTTCGGAAAAAGAAGGGCGCGTGCGCTCTTCTTTTTCCGTTAAAATGGGCTTCAACCCTTTACAAACGCCGCGGCAGGTGCTATAATTGTCTTGCTCTCAAAGGAGAGCAAGGGGGCTTATATGGCAAGGATCATACTCAACGAAACCAGCTATCACGGCGCGGGGTCTGTAAAAGAACTCGCGGGCGAGCTCACAAGAAGAGGGGCAAAGAAGGCGTTCGTCTGCTCCGACCCCGATCTCGTGAAATTCGGCGTTACCAAAAAGGCGACCGACGTTTTGGAGACCGCGGGGATCCCGTATGAAATTTATTCGGAGATCAAAGCGAATCCGACCATCGAAAACGTGCAGTCGGGCGTTGCGGCGTTTGCAAGAAGCGGGGCGGACTGCCTTGTCGCGGTCGGCGGGGGCTCCTCCATCGACACGGCGAAGGCGATCGGCATCATCGCCGCGAATCCCCGCTTTGCCGACGTGCGCTCGCTCGAAGGGGTCGCGCCGACGGAGCGTCCGTCCGTTCCCATCATCGCCATTCCGACCACGGCGGGCACGGCGGCAGAGGTCACCATCAACTACGTCATCACCGACGCCGAGAAAAAGCGGAAATTCGTGTGCGTGGACGTGCATGATATTCCCGTCGTCGCCATTGTGGACAGCGATCTCATGAGCAGTATGCCGAAGGGCTTGACGGCGGCGACCGGCATGGACGCGCTCACCCATGCGATCGAGGGATATATTACCAAAGCCGCCTGGGAAATGACCAATATGTTCCACTTGAAGGCGATCGAGATCATCGCAAAGTCTCTCCGTGCCGCCGTCAGAGGCGAAAAAGAGGGCAGAGAGGGCATGGCGCTCGGACAGTATATCGCCGGCATGGGCTTCTCGAACGTGGGGCTCGGCATCGTGCACAGCATGGCGCATGCGCTCGGCGCGGTCTACGATACGCCGCACGGGGTCGCGAACGCGATCTTGCTTCCCACCGTAATGGCATACAACGCCGAAGCGACGGGGGAAAAGTACCGCGACATCGCCAAAGCGATGGGGGTCCCCGGCACCGAAACTATGACGCAGGCGGAATATCGCGCCGCCGCCGTCGAAGCCGTTGCGGCGCTCTCCCGCGACGTGGGCATCCCGCAGGATCTGAAAGGGATCGTAAAGGAAGAGGATATTCCCTTCCTCGCCGAAAGCGCGATGGCGGACGCATGCCGCCCCGGCAATCCCAAAGATCCCTCCTATGAGGACATCGTTGCGCTGTACCGCTCCCTTTTGTAAGTCCGCATGAAGAAGAAAGAGAGAACTTCCGAAAAAAACGAGGAAAAAAGGGGCGGAAAACGGACGGATAGAAAGAAGGCGAAGAAGAGAAGCCCCCTGCGGTTTTTCCGTTGGGGGTCTCCGCTCCCCGTCCTTCTTCTCGCCGCGCTCGGCGTGTTGCTTTTGTGCATGCCGGAGAATTCTCTGCCGCTTTTAAGCGTCATCGTCGGCGCCTTTTTTGCGGGCATTGCCGTGCTTCTGATCTCCTTTGCCTTTACCGAGAGCAAAACGGGGCTCATCAGCATCGCCGTCGGCGTCGCTCTCATCGCCTTCGCCGTCTGGCTGTTTATCCGCCCCGAAGGCGCTTTGAACGCGCTTCTCATCGCGCTGACGGCGCTCCTGTTCCTGCACGGGCTGTTCGGGCTCTTCTATTCTCTCTTTGCCGAAAAAAAGCAGGGAGTGCTTTGGCGCGGCAGTCTCGTGGGGAGCATCGGGCTCACGGTATGCGCCTTCGTGTTCTTCTTTCTTCCCGTTATGACGAAAGACCTGCGGCTGTGGAGTTTGCTCCTCGGACTGCTCGCCTGCGCGGGCGCAGTGATCGAGACCTTTGCGCTTTTTCACCGTTTTGCTTCCCGCAAAGGAAGAAATTCCGAAAAGGAAGCGGCAGTTCCCGCCCCAAAAGAGGAGACGGAAAGGAAAACGGGCGCGAAAAAGAAGAAAAAATTGTTTTCTTTCCCCGGCAAGAGCGAAAAGAGCGCGGAGGAAGAGGACGGAAAAGAGGAAGAGAGCTCTTCCGTTGAAAACAGTTGCAAAAGCACGGACGATGTGCTATGATAGAGCGCGGTCTGTGATCGAGAGTACATTATGCAAGAGAATCGAAAAAGTTCGTTTCATTTCGGCGCGCTGTTAAAGGGGGCGATCTTCCCCATCCTTCTTTCGGGAATATTGCGCGCGCTGGGGATCTATATCTTCGTATCGCCGAATAAGTTCGCTCCCGGAGGGACGAACGGCATCGCAGTCATGCTCGAATACGTTACCAAATGGAATTCGGGCTGGTTCTTGCTGATGATCAACGTGCCCCTCTTCTTTGTGGCATTCTTCTTCCTCGGCAAGAAAGAGGCGGTCATTTCCACCCTGTCTATGCTCCTCACGTCGGGGCTTTTGATCGTCTTTGACTTTATCCCGCAATTTCCCCGCTTCGACGGCACGGTCTCGGCCGAGCCGATCGCCTACGGCTTGCTCGCTTCGGTCGCGGGCGGGATCTTCCTCGGCGCGGCGCTCGCCGTCATGATCAAGAGCTGCGGAACTTCGGGCGGGACGACCATCCTCGCCTCGCTGGTCAACAAAAGGTGGAGATTTTTGAGCGTGAGCTGGCTCACTTCGGGGTTTGACGCCTGCGTCGTGTTCGTCTCTTTCTTCGTCTATTACCCGTGGAGCGATCCGTTTACGAGCAAGCTGCTCTCCGTCCTTCTCGCGCTCATTTCCCTTTACGTCACGAGCAAGACGTCCGATCTCATCCTGCAAGGGTATAAAACGGCTTACCGCTTCGAGATCGTCACCAACCAGGCGGAGGAGATCGCCGCCGAGATCATGGAAAAGACCCATCATGGCGTGACCGAAATGCCGGGCATCGGAATGTATTCGCACTCCGAACACAAGGTGCTCGTCTGCATCATCCGGAAAAGGCATATCGCGGAGATCCAGCGGATCATCAAAAAATATCCGGGGACGTTCGCCTCTTTCACGCCGACTTCCGAAGTGTACGGCAAATTCATCAAATAATATAGAAAAGGCGCCGCCGCGGGCTTTGCCCGCGGCGGCGCCGTTTCCCTTGACAAAAAAAGCGGGAACGTGATATACTGAGTACATGGAAAACAGGATCTACGACGCGGCGATCGTCGGCGGGGGGATCGCGGGCTACACGGCGGCGCTTGCCCTCAAAAATTTTAAGACCGATTTTCTCTGGGCGGGCACCGTGCCCTTCGGGGAGAAATTGCGCAAAGCGGAAAGGGTGAAAAATTTCCCTTCCTTCACGGGGAGTGGCGCGGAGCTTGCGGAGCTCTTGGAGCGGCAGAGGTCGGCGGAAGAGATCCCCTTCTTAAAGGCGAAGATCGACGGCATTTACGCGGGGGAGAATTTTCTTCTGACGAGCGGAAAGGATACCTTTACCGCCCGCTCGGTCATTCTCGCCACGGGCGTGGAGACGTCGGCGGCGAAGGGCGCGCGCGGCTATCTCGGCAGGGGTGTAAGCTATTGCGCCGTGTGCGACGGGTCGCTCTATCGGGGCAAGACGGTCGTCTGCGAGCTCTCTTCCGCGGCGTATGAAGAGGAAGCGGAGTATCTTGCCGGCATCGCGCGGCGCGTGTATGCGCTTTGCCGCTATCGGGGCGCAAAATTCCGCGCGGAAAATATCGTGGCGGAAGAGGGGGAGATCGCGGAGATCGTCGGGAGCGACCGCGTCGGCGGCGTTCTCACAAAGGACGGAAAAACGATTGAAGCGGACGGCGTGTTCTTTCTGAAAGACTCGGCGCCGCCCGATGTGCTCGTCGGCGGGCTCGCCGCGGAAGGGGGACATGTAAAGGTGGACCGCAACATGTCTACCGCCATAAAGGGGCTGTTTGCGGCGGGGGATGTTACGGGCAGACCCTATCAATATATCAAAGCCGCGGGCGAAGGGCTCGTTGCGGCGTATGCGGTACACGAATATATTGTTCACGAAAAAGATTTTGCTTAGTTTCGCACAATTTTTTGCTCACGTTGTTCGTAAAAAATTATGCGAGGAAACGCGCTTGGGCGGTTTAATTTGGTTGTCCTCTTGTTCGTTTCATCGGGCAATAAGCCGCAAGTATGCGGGGGTTCTAAATCGTCACCCTGCCCCGCCCGCGCATTCTATGTTGCCGAAGGGCGGCACGAGGAGCAAAGCTCCGAAGTAGCTTGTCGAAGGGTCGCCGCAGTCTTAACGCTAAGGCGATGTTTACTTCGCCTACGGCTCGTGCCGCGCTTAGAGAAACAGAACTTCGCGCGGGGCGACTACGGCTAACGCCTTCGCTCAACATGACGTAATTAGAAGTAGCGATGTTTCCTTCGCCTGCGGCTTGTGCCGCGCTTAGAGAAACAGAACTTCGCGCGGGGCGGAATGACGGAATAGAGAATCAGGAAGGGTAAAGGAGAATCTGTATGAAAAAACTGCTGTTTGTGGACTGCTGTATCCGCGGCGAAGTTTCGCGGACGAAAAAACTCGCCAATGCGTTTCTTTCGGCGCTTCCCGCCGAATATGATGTAGAGCGGCTCGACCTGGGCGCGCTCCCGATCGCGCCGCTTGACAGGACGCGCTATTTTGCGCGCGAAAAGCTGCTGAACGAAGGAAAACTCGGCGATCCGCTCTTTGACTATGCCAAACAGCTCGCCACGGCGGACGTCGTGCTCGTCGCGACGCCTTTTTGGGATATGGGCATTCCCGCACAGCTCAAAACTTACCTTGAAAACGTCTCCATTGCGGGGATCACCTTCTCCTGCGACGAGGCGGGGAATTTCTGCGGGCTGTGCCGCGCCGCGCGCATGGTGCTTCTCACCACCCGCGGCATGGAGATCCGGGACGGCGACGAAATGGAACAGGCTTCGCCCTACCTCAAAGCGATTTGCAATTTCTTCGGGATCGGCGGATTCGAAATGGTCTCCGCCTGGGGAATGGACACGCAACCCCCGAAAGAAGCCGAAAAACGGCTCCTTCTCGCCGCGGAAAACGCGCGCAGGCTCGCCGAGAGCCTGTAAAAACGGGAATATTTTCCAAAAATGCTTGTAAACACGGAAAAAAACGTGTATAATAATAAACGGCATGCAAAAATACGGCATGCAAAAGGAGATCGCTATTTCAATGGACGCAGGCCCATCTAAGGGATTGCCCCCAAGTGCGTTGCTCGCAACCGGTTCTTTCACGGGAGTAACGCTCGCGCTCGTTATCGTACTTATCATACTTATTTTTCTCTCCGGGTTTTTCAGTGCAACGGAAACCGCTTATACGAGTTTTTCTACCGTTCGCATGCGGCGCTATGCGCAAAAGAAGCGCGCGGCGCGGCTCGCGCTCAGAATGAGCGAGAACTACAACAATGTTTTAACGACCCTGCTCATCGGCAATAATATCGTAAACATCGCGGCGGCGTCGATCGCCACGGTGCTCTTTACGGGCTTTCTCGGCGAGGATTTAGGTCCTACGGTCTCCACGATCGTCCTCACCGTTCTGGTCCTCATCTTCGGCGAGGTCACGCCGAAAACGCTCGCAAAAGAGGCGCCCGAACGGTTCGCCTGCGCGGTCGCTTATCCGCTCTACGCCTTTTCCGTCGTCTGCCTTCCCCTCAATTATCTCTTCGGGCTGTGGAAAAAGTTTATCTTCCTCCTCTTCGGGCTCAACAAAAAGAAGCCCAAATACACCGAGGAAGAATTCAAGATGATTGTCACCGACGTCAAGAAAGAGGGCGTTCTGAACGAGACCGAACACGATCTCATCGAAAAGACCCTCCGTTACGACGAGTTGCACGTCGGCTCCTGCATGATCCCGCTCGACCGCGTGATCGCCGTGGAGATCCGCGACGATTCCCGCCTGCTTCTGCGCCTGTTCCGCGAGACGAATTTTTCGCGTATCCCCGTCTATAAGGGGACGAAGCAGAACATCATCGGGATCCTCTACCGCGCCGATTTCTATGAGAATATGCTCGCCGGGCGGACGAATTTCGAAAATATCGTACGCCCCGTTTCGTGGACGACAACGGACGAAAAGCTCTCCGTGCTGATGAAGCGGATGCAGAACATGCGCGAACACATGGTGATGGTGGGCTCCGAAGGGAATACGCTTGGGCTCATCACCCGCGAGGATATGATCGAGGAACTCCTCGGCGACGTCGACGACAAATACGACCTCACGCCCGTAACTTCGCCCATACAGCCGTTTATCCCTGAGCCCGAAAAACCGGAAGCGGTGGACGAGACGGAGGAGTGATCTCCCGCGGCGAAAACTTACGGAAAACTTACGCAAACCTTTCAGAATTATGGACCTGCTCATCCCGGTTGCTTCGGGGGCGGAAGCCTCCGTCAAACGACAACTCAGAGCCCTCGGCTATGGCGACTGTCCCGCGCTCGGCGGAAGGATCGCCCTTTCGGGGGATTTTTCGGACATTGCCCGCCTGAACGTCTTTTTGCGGTCGGGCGAGCGCGTTCTCATCCGCCTCGGAACGTTCGGCGCGGTCACGTTCGACGAGCTCTACGAGGGCGCCCGCGCCCTTCCGTGGGAAGAATTTCTCTCTGCGCATTCCCTCATCCGCATGGACGGAAAGAGCTATAAAAGCCGTCTCGGCGCCGTAAAAGCGGCGGGCGGCGTGGTGAAAAAGGCGATCGTAGACCGTTTGCGGGAAAAGCTCGGCGTCCGCACCCTCGACGAGAAGGGCGAACGCGCGATCGTGGGCGTCTCTCTGCTAAGCGACGTCGCGACGCTCACGCTCGACACTTCGGGAGAGGGACTGCACAAGCGGGGATACCGCACGCTCGCCTACGACGCGCCCCTCAAAGAGACGGTTGCCGCCGCCATGGCGGAGAGCAGCGTCTACCGCGCGGGGAAGCCCTTTGCAGACCTCTTTTGCGGGAGCGGCACCATTCCCATCGAAGCGGCGCTCTACGCCCTCAACATCGCCCCGAACGCGGGGCGCGATTTCGACTTTACCCGCTGGAAGTGCGCGCCGCCCGTGCTCGGCGAGGCGAGAAAGGAAGCGGAGGACGTGCGGGACAGAAAGACGAAACTGCGCCTGTTTGCCTCGGATATTTCCGAAAAAGCGGTCTCGATCGCCCGCTACCACGCGAAAAGGGCGGGGGTCGCGGAACATATCGTCTTTTCCTGCGCCGATATGCGCCGCTTTTCTTCCGCCGAACCGTACGGCGTGCTCCTTTCGAACCCGCCCTACGGCGAGCGGCTCAAAGAGGACGACCTCTTTTCCCTTTACCGCGATTTCGGAAGGCTCTACCGCTCTTTGCCCGAATGGAGCTGTTATTTTCTTTCGGGATACCCCGCCGCGGAACGGGCGTTCGGCGGGAGAGCGGATAAGCGGCGGAAGCTCTTTAACGCCAACATCGCCTGCGGGTTTTACGGGTATCTCGGCGCCAAACCGCCTGAGAAAGATAGATGATATTACTGTGAAATTTTTGAAAAGCGCGCTACACAAACTTGACAGCGCTTTTTTTTCTGCATATAATGATTTCGGTTTGTTCAGAACCGTACAAAAGGAGAAAAAAGCATGGAAATCAATAAATATCTGATCAAACTCATCGAAGCGGCAAGGGGGCTGGAAGCGCTCGATCCGTTCATGGGCAAATCAACTCTCACCAAAACGGAATTCCGCCTTTTGCAAGAGGTCGTTATGGAGCAGGAAAAGGGGAGGAATATCATCTCCTCCGAACTTGCGAGGAGACTGGGCGTCACCCGCTCCGCCGTGTCGCAGATCGTTACGAAGCTCGAAAAGCAGAACATCGTAAAGCGCACCGCCGCCGAGACCGACCGTAAGATCGCCTATATCTGTCTTTCGGACTACGCCGCCGCAATGTTCCTCCAACAATGCGAACGGGCGAACGCGGCGATGGAGGAGCTTACGGAAGTGTTCGGCGGGGAGCGGCTCGACCGCTTTATGGCGGAGTACGACGAGCTTTGCAAGGCGTTTTGCAAAGTTGCGGAGCATCATAAGTTCATCGAAAAGCCGCAAAACTGAACGGCTTTTCCGCTGTGGGGTATCGTAAATGTTAAAACTTTCCGGGATCAAAAAAGATTATAAAGTCGCGGACGGCTACGTTCACGCATTGAAGGGGATCGATCTCGAATTCCGTAAAAACGAATTCGTCTGCATCCTCGGTCAGTCGGGTTGCGGAAAAACGACCCTTCTCAACGTGATCGGCGGGCTCGACCACTATACCGAAGGCGACCTCATCATACAGGGAAAATCCACGAAGGATTTCAAAGACAGAGACTGGGACGTGTACCGCAACCACCGGATCGGGTTCATCTTCCAGACCTATAACCTCATTCCCCACCAAACGGTTTTGGGGAACGTGGAGATCGCCCTCACCATCGCGGGCATTTCCCGCGAAGAGCGGCGCGAGCGGGCAAAGCGGGCGCTCGAACGGGTTGGGCTCGGCTCCGAGCTCAACAAGCGCCCCAACCAGCTTTCGGGCGGACAGATGCAGCGCGTCGCCATCGCCCGCGCCCTCGTCAACAATCCCGACATTTTGCTCGCCGATGAGCCGACGGGCGCGCTCGACAGCAAGACGAGCGTGGAGGTGATGGACCTCATCAAGGAGATCGCGGGCGAACGGCTCGTGATCATGGTGACGCACAACCCCGAACTCGCCGAAAAGTATGCGAGCCGTATCGTGCGGCTCAAAGACGGGCTCGTGGAGGACGATTCCGACCCCTATACCGCCGAGGCGGAGGAGGAGCTGTGGGACGTCGACCGCGAGGCGGAAACGGTAAAGAGCAAGAAAAAAGAGGGGAAGAAGGCGCGCGCAAAGATGAGTTTTCTCACCTCGCTCGCCCTTTCGGCGCGGAATCTGCTCACCAAAAAGGGAAGAACGATTTTAACGTCGGTTGCGGGGAGCATCGGCATCATCAGCGTATGCCTCGTGCTCGCCCTTTCGAGCGGCTTCAACAACTATATCAAAAAGACGGAAGAGGATATGCTCTCCTACTATCCCGTGCAGATCACCGAGAACACCTTCGATATGACCGCCATCATGACCTCCATGCAGGCGTTTCAGGACTTCGGGGACTTCTCCCAGATGGACGATAAGGTGTACGTCAACTCCTTTCTTTCGGGGATCGCAAAGAAGATCGCGGTGACGAACAACATCAGCGAAAAATATCTCGATTACATCGGCGATATTCCTTCCGACCTCGTGAACGCCGTCCAGTACGGCTACGGCACCTCCCTTTCCGACAATCTGTTTGCAAAGGCGGTCGTCGGCGGGGTGGAATACGATAACGAGGAGGGGCACCAGACCACCGAGATCTCGGAGCGTATCTCCTCGCTCTCCTCTTTGGAATCGTACTATCTCAACGAACTGCGCACCTATTCCGACGCCTTCGACAATCTGCTCTACATGGCGGATTATTTCGACGACATCTTGTTCAAAATGCCCGATACCGCGGACCCCGCGGCGGAAGGGTATGGCGATTTCGTCCTCTCGCAATACGATATTCTCGGCGGAAAGGACGCGCATTTCCCCAAAGACGAGACGGAAGTCGTCCTCGTCGTGGGCGAAAACAGCATGATCAGCGATATGACCCTCGCCCAGCTCGGCTTGCTTGACGAAAAAACCTTCATCAAGCCCTTCCTCGAAGGGAAGGACAGCGACGCTCCCACGAAGGTAAACACCATTCCCATCACCGACGAGCTCGACGGGGAGAACAACATCGTGGCGGAGGGGATCATCGGCAGGGAATTCACCCTCTTTTACAACGACGGCGTATATTCCGCGACCGGTCAGAGCCCCATGAGCGGCTATCCGTTCCAGTATAACGGCGTCCGCGACAAACTCGCCGCGGAAGGGGACGAAGGGATCAATTTGAAGATCAGCGCCGTTCTGCGCCTCAAAGAGGGGTACACCTACGGCTGCCTTTCCGAAGGGCTCAACCTCACCGAGGCGACGGTCAACCGCTTTATCGAGAAGAACATGCAGTCCGCCATCGTGAAATGGATGAAGAGCGACGAGGCGCGGGTGCCGCAGATGATCGTCGATATGATGAAACAGTACGGTATGCTCGACGAACTGCCCGAAGCCTATCAGAATATCTCCTTCTACTTCTCGCCTTCCGCGCACCATACCAACAACGATTCCGACTTTTTCAGCGTCAGCCTTGGGGACGTTTCGGTGGGGCTCACCTATTCGCTCGACCGCACCCTCTGCCGTATGGGCGGCTCCGATGCGCCGAGCTCGATTGCGATCTATCCGAAGGATTTCGAGAGCAAGGAAGAGATCCTTTCCTATCTCGACGGCTGGAACGATACGGTGGGGGAGGATGAGCAGATCACCTATACCGACACGGTGGGGCTTCTTATGGGCATGGTCCAGACGATGCTCAACGTCATCACCTATGTGCTCGTAGCCTTTACGGCGATTTCGCTCGTCGTCTCTTCGGTGATGATCGGCATCATCACCTACGTCTCGGTCGTCGAGCGCGTGAAGGAGATCGGCGTTTTGCGCTCCCTCGGCGCAAGGAAGCTGGACATCAAGAACCTCTTCAACGCGGAGACCTTCATCATCGGGCTCGGCGCGGGGCTCATCGGCGTGGCGGTCACTTACCTTCTCGAAATTCCCATCAACGCCATCATCTACGCGCTCTCCGGGATCGCGGGCATCGCGTCCCTCCCCATTCTTACCGCGGGGATCATGGTCGTCATCAGCGTGGCGCTCACCCTCATTTCGGGGCTCATCCCCGCTTCCGCCGCCGCCAAGAAAGACCCCGTCATTGCGCTCCGCACCGAATAAAAGAGGGGGCGATAGGGCATACTTTCTGCAAGAGCTTACGCGAGGTATGCTAATGGCGAAAAAGAAAAAACTTCCGAAACTTACCGACGAAGAATACGAAGAATATTTGAGATCGCTGTTAATGAAATAAAAAAATCGGGAGAGAACTCCCGATTTTTTTATTTTGAACGGTACGCGGCACAGGATAAATAATGTCCTTTTGCCCCGCGCGCACGTTCAGCGGCGAAGTACCGAAGGCATTGACCGAAGCGGAGACAGCTCAATTTTATTCTTGCCCACCCCTTGAGGTGGAGCAGCGCCTTCTGCCAACGGTTGATAACCGTTGGCGCGCTGTGACATGAGTGTCCCGCCTTTCTAATGTCCGTTCCTTAGGCGGCACGAGCCGTAGGCGAAGTAGCGCATTAGAAGCGCGAACGGTGACCGAACGCGGGGTTCCACCCGCGTGAGAAGGATGGTACGCGCGAAGCGCGTGACGGAAGGGGTGTTGTAAAAAAACACCCCCTCAGTCGCCTGCTGCGACAGCTCCCCCTCAAGGAGTAGCCAAGATGCTTGCCGACCCTCTTTTAGGGAAAGTGGCGAACGGATTCTTTGCGTACGCCCAAAATGTGCAGTCCGCGCAAGACGGGGGCGCGGTAGGAGGCGAGGGGTTTCCCGAATGCGTCATAGGAGTGCGCCGCCACGAGAATTTCACCGCCGGAGATGCCGACGACGACGGGCGAATGATAGAACTCGCCCGTCGCTCTTCCGAGTTGGACAATGTCGCCGATCTCCAACTTGTCCGGCGAAACGACCGAGGCGTAGGGACCTTCCCCCTCGTTGTGCGCCAGAAATTCGTACAGATATTCCACCCCCGTCCAGGAAGCCGTTCTGTCGTTTGCGGTGCGGTAAAACCACCCGTAGACGGGGGTAAAATTCATTACGCCCGCCCCCGCAAAGAGACACTGCGAGGCAAAGTTGGTGCAATCGCCGCCGATTGCGCTGAAATCAAAATAGGCGGGATTCCGCGAAAACGCCCAACGGCGGGCATAGGAGACCGCCTTTTCGCGGTCGTAGGAAAGGAGTTCGTATGCCATGCTCCATTCTATGCCGCGGCGGCTCATATCGGTGCGGGACAAGGCATAAAATAGGGGCGTGAAATATCGCCGCCCCAAAAACAAAGCGCGGCGGCGCGTCGTTCTGGCGCTCGCCGCGCTCTCCGTCGTTGCCTTTGCCGTCGCTCTGCATGCGAACATCACGCGGGTGCTCGTGTCCGTCGCGGAGGCTTCCATGCGCTCCGTCACGACGGTCGCCGTCAACGACGCGGTGTATTACACCCTCTCCGACCGCGTGCGCTACGAGGACCTCGTGGAAGTGCATTACGACGACGGCGGAAATATTACGGCGATCACCTCGAATTCCTTTCAGATCAACCGGATCGCCCGCGATACGGCGTATATGTCGCAGGAAAATCTGCAAAAGATGAGCGCGGACGGCGTGGAAGTGCCCCTCGGCGCCTTTACGGGGATCGAGGCGCTGGCGGGCTTCGGTCCGCATATCCGCATGAAGATCATTCCCATCTCAAACGTCGAGTGCCGCTTCGCTTCGACCTTCGAGGAGGCGGGGATCAACCAGACGAAGCATTCCGTCTATCTCGAAATCATCGCCGACATTTCGATCATCATGCCTTCGGGTACCCGCAACTTCGCCTCGCTCACCGAGGTACTCATCTGCGAGAGCGTGCTCCTCGGCAAGGTGCCTGAGGCGTATTTGCAGTCGGACATCTTCGGAAACGGTTACGATCTGGCGCCTAAAAAGCAGTAGCGGGGAAGTCTTTGATGAGATCGATCGCGGCGGGCGTGCCGTTTGCAACGTCGCATGCCGAGAGCGAAAACCGAAGCATTTCGTCCTTCAAGAGGGCGTTGAGCGCAGAGGGAAGGGCGGAGAGCTCGCTCTCTCTCAGGATCCTGCACAGCCCCCGCTTTTCGAAGTAGAGGGCGTTTTGGAGCTGGTCTCCGCGGGAGCCTCTTTCGAGAGGGACGAAGAGGGCGGGCTTTTTGAGGGCTAATACCTCGAACACCGTATTGCTCCCCGCGCGGCAGAGCACGCAGTCGCAGGCGGCGTAGGCGCTCCCCATATCGCTTTCGTATTCCCTGCGCACATAGCCGCTCCGGAGCGCCTCCTGTTCCTCCTTTCCCGCAAGGTGCAAGATCTGCCACCGTTTCAGAAGGACGGGCAAATTTTTGACGACCGCCTCGTTGATCGCCCTGCTCCCGCTTCCGCCGCCGAGCACGAGAAGAACGGGCTTTTCGTCCGAAAGGGAGTACTTCTTTCTCGCGCGCTGACGGTCGGAACGGAAGAGCTCTTTGCGCATGGGAGAGCCGATATACTTCCCGTTCGGGAAGAGGTTCGCCGTTTCGGGGAAGGAAGTGAGCACATAGGCGCATTTTTTTGCCGAAAGTTTTGTGGCAAGCCCCGGAGTTAAGTCGCTCTCATGGGCGATCACGGGGATATGCGCGCGGTACGCCGCCCAGACCGCGGGATAGCTCGCAAATCCGCCTTTGGAAAAGACGAGGTCGGGCTTTTCGGTCCGGACGATCTCCAACGCCGCCCGCTCCGCCCTGCGCAGGCGGAAGGGGATCTTGAAGTTCTCGAAGGTGAACGACCGCACGAGTTTGGGGCAATCGACTTCGAAAAAGGGATAACCCGCCTCCGTGACGAGCCGCTTTTCGATACCGCCCGTCCCCATATAGGCGAGCTTGTGTGAAAATTTGAGTTCGTTCATGATGGCGAGATTCGGCACGACGTGCCCTGCGCTCCCGCCGCCGCAAAAGAGAAGATATTTCATAAAAACCCTTCTTACAGTATATGCAAGAAGGGCGGATTCTTATGTACTTTCCCGCCGGTAACCTTCGGCAATGCGCTCCGCCTCGCCCGCGATCCGCTCTGCAAGAGAGGCGGGGGAGAGAACTTTGAGCCCGGAGCCCGCGGAGAGGATCTTTCCGATGAGCGATTCGTCGTCGGGAAGGGTGACTTCCGCAAAACAGCGCCCGTTTTGCCGCGTGATGTTTTCCACCCCAAGCCATTCTTCCGCAAAGGGGAGCGCCTCGGACGAGATCTCAAAACGCGCTTCGACGGACTTTTCCCCTTCATGCCAGAACTTCAAAGGGACGTCCTCCCGCTTGAAGGGGACGCGCTCGAACCGTTCGCCCGTCTTTAACACGGTGCGGATGCGTCCGAGCTTAAAGAGGCGGAAGGCGTTGCGGGTCGTGCAAAAGGCGTAAACATACCAGATATTCTGCTTATACACGAGCAGATGGGGCAGGATGCGCCGCTGGGTGTGCTCCCCCTCGCGGGAATAATAGTCGATGTCGAGCGGTTCGCGCTCCTCGATGGCGCGCTCGATGAGGGAGAGCTTTTCCGAGAACCGATGCTCGTCCCCCCAACTTCCGCTGTCCACGAGGATGTTGCCCGAAAGGGTGAGGTCGAATTTTTCCGATTTCATCTGCGCCGTCATCTTGCGTATGGCGGATTCGAGCGCGGGATCGGAGAGCTGTCCGTTCATGGCAAGCATCGCTTCGATCGCGCGGGAATATTCCTCCTTGGTCATCAGCCCTTTGGGGAGTTTGAATGCGTCGGAAATGTAGATCCCCCCGTTTTGCCCGCGGGCAATGTCGATGGGGATCCCCGCAACGGTCATCTCGTCCACATAGCGGTAGATAGAGCGGACGGAGACGTCGTATTTTCCCGCCAGCTCTCCCGCGCTCACTTTGCGGCGCGCCAGAAGGGTAAACAGAATGCCGATCATGATCTGATACTTCATAAAATTTCTCCGAAATTCTTTCTTTTTCCCGAAAATATTTTAGCAAATATGACAATACATGTCAAGTATCGTGGATATAATTTTCTTTGAGGAAAGAAAATGAGCGAAAGAGAGATCGAAATGTTTTTGGAGAGGGCGAGAAAAGCGGCGCGGGAGCGGCGCAACGCCGAATTGCGCGCGCGGCTTGCCGCGCGCACCGAAAAAGGACTGCTCGTTCTCCGCGCGTCCTGCGGGCTCAACGTGGAGGAGCGGCGAAAGGCGCAAACCGCACAAAAAATTCCCTTCGGTGTGCTTTTTTATTGACAAATTCCGCACAGCCGTGTAAAATAATGGCAATCTATCAGCGGGAGTTTTTTATGCAAAACGTCATGGACACCCTGCGCGCGCGGGGATTTATCAAGCAGACCGTCTACGAAGAGGAGCTCTACGAGCTCTTGGGCAAGGAGAGCGTTCCCTTCTATATCGGGTTCGACCCGACAGCGGATTCTCTGCATGTCGGGCATTTTATGCAACTCGTTGCCATGCGCCATATGCAGCTTGCGGGGCACAAGCCCATCATTTTGATCGGGGGCGGCACCGCGATGGTGGGGGACCCTTCGGGCAGAACGGACATGCGTTCGATGATGACGAAGGAGACCATCGCCTATCACGTGGAGTGCTTCAAAAAGCAGATGGCGCGCTTTATCTCCTTCGAAGGCGAGAACGGCGCGATCGTCGTCAACAATGCCGACTGGCTTTTGTGGCTCAATTATATCGACTTTCTGCGGGACATCGGCGTGCATTTCTCCGTCAATAAAATGCTCACGGCGGAATGCTTCAAGGCGCGCATGGAGCGGGGACTTTCCTTCCTCGAATTCAACTACATGCTCATGCAGGCGTACGACTTCCTCGTTCTGCACCAAAAATACGGCTGTTCGCTCGAACTCGGCGGCGACGACCAGTGGAGCAACATTTTGGCGGGCGCGGACCTCATCCGCAGAAAGGAGCGGAAACCCGCCTTCGCGATGACCTTCCAGCTCCTCACCACGAGCGAGGGCAAGAAGATGGGCAAGACGCAAAAAGGCGCCGTTTGGCTCGACGAAAACAAGACGAGCCCCTACGAATTCTATCAATACTGGCGGAACACGGCGGACGACGACGTGGAAAAGTGCTTCTGCCTGTTGACCTTCGTCCCGCTCGATGAGATCAAGGAACTCTGCCGTTACCGCGACGAGCGCATGAACGCCGCAAAGGAGCGGCTCGCCTTCGAGCTCACCCAAATGGTGCACGGCAAAGACGCCGCGGAACTTGCACGTTCGCAGGCGCGCGCCGCCTTCGGCGGCGAGGGGGAGATGCCCGAAAAGGAGATCCCGGCAGATACTTCGACCCTTCTCGGCGCGCTCGTTGCGACGGGGCTGTGCAAGAGCAACGGCGAGGCGCGGCGGCTCGTGGAGCAGGGCGGCGTTTCCGTCGGCGACGTGAAGGCGACGGACGCAAATATGCCTCTTCCCGCGGGGGAATTTATTCTCCACAAGGGAAAGAAGGTGCACGTCAGGGTCGTGCGCAAGTAAATGGAATATAAAAGCGTCGTCGGGGAGACCGTCACCGAAAAAATTATTGAAAAGAGCAGGTTCTTGACCTACGTTTCGCACGCGGAGGGGGAGGAAGAAGCAAAAGCCTTTCTTGCCCGTATCCGCGCGCTTCATCCCGCGGCGACCCACGTCTGCTACGGCTATATCGCCGATAAGATCGGCAACGAACAGCGCTTTTCGGACGACGGAGAGCCGCAGGGAACGGCGGGTCTGCCCATTTTGGGAGTAATCAAGGCGCAGGAGCTCAGAGAGACGGCGATCGCCGTCGTGCGCTATTTCGGCGGGATCAAGCTCGGCGCGGGCGGGCTCACGCGGGCGTACGCGGGTGGCGCCGCCGAGGGCGTGGAAAAAGCCGAAAAGCGGGTGTACACGACGGGCGTGGAACTTTCGCTCGAAGTGGATTATCCCGACGTGAACGCCGCAATGCGTTTTTTGGAAGGGGAGATCGTCCTTTTAAGGGAATTTTCCGACAAGGCGCGCTTCACCGTAATGGTGAAGGAGAGCGCGGAAGAAGAGTTTACCGCCCGCGCGCGGGACTTTTTCAACGGAAAAGTGACCGTTTCCGCAGGGAAGAGGGAATTTTATCCGTTTTAAGTTCACGGCGTTTCTTTGCTCGCTTCGCTCGAAAATAAACGCCGTGAGGAAATTAACGAGTATGTCTTAACTCGCTTGTCCTCTCATTCGTTTCATCGGACAAGAAGCCGAAAGGATTCGGCAAATTGAGGCGCCTTAGGCGGAAATGAATTCCGCCTAAGGCAAGAAAATTTTAGGGTTTCGAACGATTCTTTGCTCCTCCGCCTCCTTCGGGGCGTCGTCG
>CANRNP010000012.1 GCA_947632015.1 uncultured Clostridia bacterium
GAAAACCACGCTTTTCCATAAGCGCACTCAATTTGCCGCATACCTGCGGCTTAATGTCCGATGCAACGAACAAGAGGGCAAAAAGGTTAAAGCGAGAGCGCACGTTTCCTCGAACGATTATTTTCGACGACACCCCTTCCGTCACGCGCTTCGCGCGTGACACCCACCCCTCAAGGGGTGGGCAAGGGGGAAAGGAGCAAAGAATCGTTCGAAACTCTAAAATCCTCTGCGCGTTGGAAAACCACGCTTTTCCATAAGCGCACTCAATTTGCCGCATACCTGCGGCTTAATGTCCGATGCAACGAACAAGAGGACAAAAAGGTTAAACCGCTAACGCCCGTTTCCTCGAACGATTCTTTTCGACGACGCCCCGAAGGAGGCGGAGGAGCAAAGAATCGTTCGAAAACTTTTATTCGTAAAGTTCTGTCGAAAGATACCTGTCGCCCGAATCGGGAAAGAGAACGACGATGTTTTTGCCGAAATTTTCCTCCCGCTTTGCAAGCTCCGTGGCGGCAAAGAGCGCCGCGCCCGAAGAGATGCCCGCGAGCACCCCCTCCGCCTTGGCAAGTTCCCTGCCCGCTTCAAACGCCGCTTCATTCTCCACGGGAATAATCTCGTCGCAGACGGACATGTCGAGCGTTTTGGGGATAAACCCCGCGCCGATCCCCTGCAACTTATGCGCGCCCGCGCGACCTTTTGATAATACGGGCGAAGAGGCGGGCTCCACGGCGACGACTTTGACCGCCCCGTTCTGCGCTTTAAGGAATTTCCCCGCGCCCGTGAGCGTGCCGCCCGTGCCGACGCCCGCGACGAAAAGATCCACTGCGCCGCGCATGTCCTTCCAGATTTCGGGACCTGTGGTGCGGAAATGCACTTCGGGATTGACGGGATTTTCGAATTGCGAGGGAAGAAAGGCACCCTCGATCTCCTGCGCGAGTTCCTCCGCCTTCGCGATCGCTCCCTTCATGCCCTTTGCCCCCTCGGTGAGCACGATCTCCGCGCCGTACGCTTTGAGAAGTTTCCGCCGTTCAACGCTCATCGTTTCGGGCATGGTGAGGATGCAACGGTACCCCTTTGCCGCCGCGATCGCCGCAAGCCCGATGCCCGTGTTGCCCGACGTCGGTTCGATGATGACGGCGCCCTCTTTGACGGCGCCCCGCCGTTCGGCGTCCTCGATCATCGCCTTCGCGATCCTGTCCTTTACAGAGCCCGTGGGATTGAAGGCTTCGAGCTTGGCAAAGAGCCTCGCCTTTAAGCCGAGTTTCTTCGCATATCGTTTGAGTTCGAGAATGGGCGTGCCGCCCACAATTTCCGCGATCCCGCCATAGAGCGCCATATTCTTTTCTCCTTTATCCTCGCTTACCGCGCCTAAGGCGCTTCACTTCCCTTCCATTTCGCGGAAGTAACGCAGGTAGCTCTTTCTGCAATAGCGGATGACGTCGGCGTCCGCGGCGGGTTCGCCCTCAAAGGAGTATTCCCCGTTCACCCGCCAGCCGTTTAGAAGGGATATCCTGACCGCGTCTTTGGGGCAATGGAAGGAGCAACCCATGCAGGCGGCGCAATTTTTGCCGAATTTCGGCTTGCCGTCTACCATCATGATATTCCCCTGCGGGCAAATTTTTGCACAGAGACCGCAACCGACGCACTTTTCCGTCGCCTTGAAGCGCCTGCCGATGAGCGGCATCGCCGTGTGCTCGACGCGGAGGGTAAACGAGACCATTCTGCGGAAGGGTCCGTTTTTGCAGAGGCTCCCCTCTCCCGCGGCGATCGCGCGGGCGTCCTGCGGAAAAGCCCGCTCTGCGTCCCGCTTCATGCGCACCGCCATGCCGTCCGGGTGGCGGAAAATGATGTTATAGGGCATAACATAATGGAATTCTCCCCGCACGGGATAGCCCTTTCCGCCGAGAATGCGCTTGGGGGTGATGCCCGACGCCTCGTTGAGCTTCAAAGGTTCGCCCGAAGTACGCACGAGCCAAACGGGCAGAAGTTTTTGCGCGGGGGGAAGGGTTTTGAGAAATTTGAGGACTGGCACGGGCGCATTGAAGGCATGCACGGGATAGCCGAGGAGGATCCCGTCGTAACCGTTCGGCGGGGGCGGCGTGCAATCGGAAGAGATCGCGTACACGTCCGCCGTCTGCCCCAGAAGGCGCAGTTCCGCGGCAAGGCGGTCGCACGCCCAGCGCGTATTGCCCGTACCCGAAAAACAATAGACGACAAACCTCATGTTTCGTCCCCGCAGAAGGTGATTTTTGCCGCACCGTTTTCGAATTCGTAGCGGACGTTCTCCTCTTTTTCGTGCGAATCGTACCACACCTGCGCAAAAAACGGGATGTCTTTCGCAAGGCGGTCGAAATCCCACGGCGAGGGCTGGCAGCACTTGGGACACCAGTGCCCGCCGCGCAAAACGGTGTAGGGCGTCATTTCGAATTCATGACCGTCGTGACATTTCCAGCGCAATTTCGCGTACGGATCGGTCACTTCGCCGGAAAGGCACTCTCCCCCGCGGAAGGAAGCCGCCGCGCGCATGTCGCCGATCTCCCATTTTTCCATCGGCTTTTCCTCATCGTAGCCGTGGCTGAGCAGAAGCCCGTTTTTCTTCGCGTTCTCCACGCTACGAAAGGCGGAAAACTCGCCGAAATCCCCTTTTGCGATGAGCGTGGTCTCCTTCCACGAAGCGGGGGGCATGCCGTCCCCGAACGAGGCAAAGGTACGCGCCCTGTCGCCGTTTTTCCGCCAACGGTAGGGAGAATTCGGGTGATTGCGCAATTTTTTGAACAGGAACAGATCGATGAGTTTTGCGGGAACGAGCTTGCCAAGCGCGTAGAGCTTATGCGCCTTTCCGATCTCTTTCCAGTAATCGGAGGGGTTGTCCCGCTGATAATTAAACAACGTTTCAAGTTCGTCGCCGTCCGAAAACCACAGCCCGTGGAAATTCCGCGTAGCGAACCATTCGGGCTTGAAAAACTTTTCCGCGCTGCCGCCGATGATCGAAAACCCGTCCTTGAAGGTATCGTAGCCCGTCTGCATCGCCTTTTCGCCCGCGCCGATGTTATAGATCTTTTTCCAGAAGCCGGGGATCTCGCCCTTCATATCCCGCTCCAAGATCCGCTTGATCAGATAGCCGCTGTCCCGCGCGCTCACCCATTCCAAGGGGGCGTTGAGGCAGGTATGGAACATGAGCCCGTCGCTCACGTTGTCGCGCATCATGTTGGGGTGGAGCATGGCGGTCTGGCGGAGGACCGCCCAACGCTTTAAGCCCGCTTCGAGGCAATAGCGCTCCCCTTCGAGTTTGTGCATGGCGTAGGCGTCGAAAGCGCTCACGAGGAGAGGATCGCCCACCCTGCCGAAGGGGTGCTTTTCGTTGCGGTTCCCGTAGAGGGCAACCGTGGAGATGTGGATATAGCTCGGCTGGGGAAGCGCCGCCTTTACGGCGTTCGCCATCGCGATGGCGCCGCGGCGGTTGCATTCCTCGCTCGCCGCAAAATCGGCGTCGGAGCGGGGCGGGATGACCGCCGCCATGTGGACGACGTAATCGGTCCCCTCTACGAGTTTTTTACAGAGCGCCTCGTCGGCGACCGAGCCGCGCAACACCTCGATCCGGTCGCCGTATTCCCTGCGGTATCGCTTTGCGAGTTTGTCGTTTTTCTTTTTATCGGAGAGGAGAACGCGCACGAGCTCCACACAGCGGAGCTGCATCGTTTGGAGCAGGACTTCCCTGCCCATATTGCCGCTCGTTCCCGTCATTGCGATCTTCATAAAATTTTCCTCTGTGTCGAAAAAAGTCGATACCCAAAGTATATTATTTTTCCGCGGCGTTGTCAACCCTGTAACGAATAGTTATGACTTTTTTCGAAAAAAGTCCTCCCCCGCTTTGAGGGGAGGACGACGACGTAGAGTGACTGAGGGGTTTTCAGAAATCCTCTTGGCTCGTTTCTCGCAGTTCGCTCTCCGCTTCCCGAAGGAACGCCCGTCCTTTGAGCGCCGAGAATACCGTAATTGCCAAACTCAGCAGATACATTGCGACCGCCGCGGCGAGAAAGGCATAAGACACCGTTCCGTAAAATGCGATCCCCAGCTCTTCACTGCTGTAAGCGAGCAGGGGGAAATAAGTAAATTGTATGTATTCGGAGCCGAGGATCCCCCCGCCGCCCAACATGGAATCGAAATCGAATACCTTTTCTATTTCGACGCCGTAACTGAAATTTCTCATCAGAAGATAGTAACCCAGTCCGCATAAGAGCCAGACCGCGAACAATATTACGCGCGGGAATACTTCTTTCCCGATCAGATCGGCACGAATTCCGTCCGCATAAGGAGTATTCTTCCCCAAATGGGAGAGAAGGATCGCCGTCTGCCCGCGTTTGCGCAATTTGCGATACGCGCTCAGAGATTCAAGGAGCGGGATCCCCCCGAAAATGAGCAAAAACAGCACGACCGCAATCATGAGAATTTGGCTGATCCTTACAGTCCACGTCATAACGCTCTTCTCCGCACGGAAGGAACTTTCGACAAATAAAATCACTTCGTCGAAAAAGGAAAAGGAGTCCACGACCCGCGTCTCGTGAATCGGATCGAGGTCGACTTTCAATTCAAAGATGAACAGCGGTGCGAACAAAAGGACGAGCCCGGCGATCCAACAGAACGCACTGGCGACGATCTGGATCAGATAGAACGTTTTCAGTTGTCTGTCGTACTTTTCGAGCGTTGCGCTTCCCTGCAAGTTCTCGGCAAATTTTTGAAACTCTTCCGCGCTCTCCACGTCTTTCCGCTCTTGCCGCAGTTCCCCGACCGCCGATTTTGTCCACTTCGCCCCCTTCCACACGAGGCGCACGGTATAAGCGACAAAGAAAACGATGACGGCGACTACCCCCGCGATTACGGCGACTTCCCACCCCTTCATTGCCAACAGATCTGCTTTCATTTTCTCACCTCTTTTGACAGTATTATATAGGATGATGTCCTATAAGTCAAGAAAAATATAGGAAATTGTCCTATTATTCAACCATGGATATTGCAAAAACGGTGGGAGAAAACTTGAAGCTGGCAAGAAAAGCAATGGGCATAACACAAGCACAGATTGCCAAGGAGCTCAACAAGTATCAATCCGATTACAGCGACTATGAAACAGGGAAAGTAAGGCTGAGTTACGAGCTGATCGTCTATTTTTGTAATCGGTTCGACGTGACGCCGAACGATCTGTTCGGATTTGAAAAATGACCCCTCCGCCATCTGCGAAGAGGTCATATCGGGGCGCCGCGGCGGGTGACCCGCCGCGGCGCCTCCTCTCCCCGGAAACGGGGATCTATCTTCTTTTCATCGTCAACGAAATTCTGCCCTTCTTTTCGTCGACTTCCTTCACCCAAACGGTGACTACGTCCCCCACCGACAGAACTTCGGAGGGATGGCGGAGAAAACGGTCGGAGATCTCGGAGATGTGCACGAGACCGTCCTGGTGCACGCCGATGTCCACAAACGCGCCGAAATCGATCACGTTGCGCACCGTGCCTTTGAGTTCCATGCCCGGTTTGAGGTCCTTGATCTCCAAAACGTCCGTCCTGAGCACGGGCGGGGGAAGTTCTTCGCGGGGGTCCCGTCCGGGGCGTTTGAGTTCTTTCGCAATGTCGAAGAGGGTCGGCAAACCGACGCCGCAGGTCGCCGCCGCCTTCTCCTCGCCGAACGAATGCAGGCGCTCCATTAAATGTCCCAGCGCCCCCGCCTTTACGTCCGACGGCGAATAGCCGCAGAGCCCCAGCAATTTTTCCGCCGCCGCGTACGATTCGGGATGCACGCCCGTGTTGTCGAGCACGTTATCGCTCTCCGGCACTCGCAAGAAGCCCGCGCACTGTTCGAACGCCTTTGCGCCGAGTTTCGGCACTTTCAGAAGCTGTTTGCGGGAAGTGAACGAACCGTTCTCCTCGCGGTATTTTACCACGCCCGAAGCCGTCGCCGCGTTCAGACCGGCTACCCGCGCGAGCAGGGGGGCGGAAGCCGTGTTTACGTCTACCCCGACCGCGTTCACGCAGTCCTCCACGACGCCGTCGAGCGCCTCGGAGAGCCGTTTTTCGGGCATATCGTGTTGGTATTGCCCCACGCCGATCGACTTGGGATCGATCTTCACGAGTTCGGCGAGAGGGTCTTGGAGCCGCCGCGCGATGCTCACCGCGGAGCGCAGATTTACGTCGAAGTCCGGGAATTCCTTCGCCGCCAGCGGAGAAGCGGAATAGACCGAAGCCCCCGCCTCGTTCACGATGATATAGCTCACGCCCGAACCGCTTCCGAGTTCGCGGAGCAGTTCCACCGTCATCGCCTCCGTTTCGCGGCTCGCCGTGCCGTTCCCGATCGCAATATGCCGCACGCCGTATTTTTTGATATGCGTCTTTAACTTTTCGATACATTCCCGCTTTTGGCGCTCCCCGTAAGTGGGATAGACGACGTCGGTCGAGAGCACCTTCCCCGTGCCGTCCACAACCGCCACTTTACAGCCCATGCGGTAACCGGGGTCGAGCCCCATCGTCACGAAGCCCTTCACGGGCGGCTGCATCAAAAGGGGGCGCAGATTGAGCGCAAATTGCCCGATGGCGCCCTCGCAAGCCTTTTCGGTGAGCGCGGCGCGCACTTCCCGCTCCACCGAGGGGGCGATGAGGCGGTCGTAACCGTCCCCGATCGCGCTCTCGACGAAGGCGGTCGAAGCGCAGGCGGGTTTTTTCAAGACGAAACGGCGGATGAGGGAGAGCGCAAGTTCGCGGTCGGTCTCCACCGAAACTTTCAAAAATCCCTCCCGCTCTCCGCGGTCGATGGCGAGCACCTGGTGCCCCGCGATCTTGCCCACGGGGGAAGAAAAGCGGTAATAGTTGCGGTAGACGGAATCTTCGGGCTCCTTCTTTGCGGCGGAAGAGAGGACTTCCCCGCGGGAGAGCCACAGCTCGCGCATCCTGCCGCGCACGGCGGCGTCGTCCGAAATGCGTTCGGCAACGATGTCGTTCGCCCCCGCAAGCGCCTCCTCCGCGGAGTTCACCCCCTTTCCGGGATCGACGAACGCGCCCGCGGCAAAGAGCGGGTCGGGCGTTTGCGCGCTCTGTTCGAAGAGGAGATCGGCGAGCGGTTCGAGCCCCTTTTCACGGGCGACCGTCGCGCGGGTGCGCCGCTTTTGCTTATACGGGCGGTAGAGGTCCTCCACGGCGGCGAGGGTCTCGGCGCCGTCGATGGCGCTTTGGAGTTCTTCGGTGAGTTTCCCCTGCGCCTCGATGGCTTTTTTCACCTCTTCCCGCCGCGCGGCGAGATTGCGCAGATACTGTAAGCGGTCGGCGAGGACGCGGATGGTCTGGTCGTCCATCGTGCCGTGCATCTCCTTCCGGTAGCGCGCGATGAAGGGCACCGTATTCCCCTCGTCGAGCAGGGTGACAACGTTCTGAACGTGCTCTTCCGTTTTATCGAGCTCTCTTGCAAGCGTTTGTACGATCGTAGGCATACTATCATTTCTCCTTATGGCAGAGCTCTATCTTATCACAAATGCGGAATTTTTGCAAGAAAATTTCACGCCGCGGAGCGGGAAAAGAACTTGCCTTTGCCGCTCTTTCATGGTACAATGAAAACAGGAGGCAAAAATCATGAAAAATATTCTGAAACATATCGGGATCTGGCTGACGGCGGCGGGGCTCATCGGCTGTATGAGGCTGTTTGCGGCGTGCGGCGAAACGGACGACGGCGAAGAGAGCAAGATCGCCTATTCCGTGACCGTGCTCGACCCCGCGGGCGAACCGCTCGAAGGGATCGAAGTAAAATGGGGAAATGTAAAGACGGTTTATAAAACGCTCGACAGCGGCAAGGCGACCGCAAACCTGCCCAAGGCGGATTATACGGTCGCGCTCGAAAAGCTTTCCCCCATCTACCGCTACACGCCCGTGACGGTGACCCCCTCGGAGCCCGAAAAGACGGTTGCGCTTGCATGGAACCCCGAAGAGGGAAAACTCGTTTACACGGTGAAAGTGCTTCTGCCCGACGGCAAGCCCTTAAAGGGGGTAGAGGTGGAGCTGTGCGTGCTGGCGGACGAGGGCGGCGCTTGCCAGCCTTTCCCCGCGGCGACGAACGCGAACGGCGAAGCGTACAGCATTGGCGTGATCGACGAGGAGTTCGAAGCCTATCTGCGCGGTTTGGAGCCGGAGGAATATACGGCGAAGATTTTGAGCGGTCTGCCCGCGGAATATACCTATGCGCAGGACGCAAACGGATACTATACGGGCGGAAAAGCAACTCCCGGAAACCCCGTTCTCACCATTCAGCTGGAACCGGCGGAATAAATTCCGCGAAAAAAGCGGACGGCGGGTAAGCCGTCCGCTTTTCCATTTCACGCGCATCCCCTTTACGCAACGAGCCCCTCGACCAGAATTTTTATGCCGATCGCGAGCAGAATGACGCCGCCGAGCAGTTCCGCTTTGTCCGAAAACCTGTCGCCGATCTTCTTTCCGAGAAAGATCGCGGCGAGCGAAAGGACAAACGTGACCGCGCCGATGACGAGCGCGCAGAGGGAAACGTGCATCGGCAGCCCTTCCGTCGTCTCCGCGGCGAGGAAGGTCACGCCGACGGCGAGCGCGTCGATGCTCGTCGCCACCGCTTGCAGGAACAATTTGCCCGCGCCGAGCGGTTTCGTCCGCCCCCCTTCCGCGGGGCAGGGCGCGCGCCCGCCTTCCGCCCTTTCGGCGGTTTTTTTCTTTCCGAGCTTTTCCGCGGCGAAATCGAAGATCATCTTCCCGCCGATCAGAGCGAGCAAGCCGAACGAGAGCCACGGCGCGATCTTTTCGACGAGCGACGAAAAGGCGTAGCCGCAATAATAGCCCAAAACGGGCATGAGAAACTGAAACAGCGCATACATGCCCGCCACGCAGAGCGCTTTCAAAAGCCGCATTTTTGGCTCCGTCATGCCGTTCGTCATGCCGACCGCGAATGCGTCCATCGAAAGAGCGATCCCGATGAGTAACACTTCCCAGAATGCCATAGATCACCTTTGGGGAGAAATAAAAAACAGACCTACGCACGGAAAAAGCCGCGCATAAGTCTCGCCGTTTGAGGAAATACCCGCGCAATCCCTTGCGCATCGTGTGGATATTCCCGCTTGTATGATCTGAGCCGGCTACTCCCCTATGAACGTCTTTATTCTATCGCTTTTGCTTGCTTTTGTCAAACGATTCCGCTATAATATACGCATGTCTTATACGCTGTATCTCAAAAAAGGGGAAGAAACCCGCATTTTGGCGGGCAGTCCCTACGTCTATGCGAACGAAGTCGCGCGCATAGAAGGGAAGGATAAAAACGGGAGCCTCGCCGAAGTGCGCGCCTCGGACGGGCGGTATCTCGGCAGAGGTTATATCAACCACGCCAGCAAGATTCTCGTGCGCATCTTTTTGCGGGGAGAGGAAGAGGACGGGGAAGAGCTCTTTTACGAGCGCATCCGCGCCGCCGACAGCTACCGCAGATCGCTCGGTTACGACAGTTGCTACCGCGTCCTCTTCGGCGAAGCGGACGATCTGCCCGCCCTCATCGTGGATAAATACGGCGACTATCTCTCGGTGCAGATCCTCTCCCTCGGCATGTATCAGAGAAAGAAAGAGATCGTCTCCGCGCTCGTGAGAGCGTTCTCCCCCAAAGGGATCTTTGAACGCTCCGACGTTCCCGTGCGCAAAAAGGAAGGACTGCCCGAAGAGACGGGCGTTCTGTACGGCGAGGTACCCGACGAGATCGTCGTGACCGAGAACGGGCTTTTGATGGCGGTGGACGTGAAAAAGGGACAAAAGACGGGGTATTTCCTCGACCAGAAGGAGAACCGCTTTGCGGTGCGCCGCTATGCGCGGGGGGAAGTGCTCGATTGTTTTTGCAACAGCGGCGGATTTTCGCTCAATGCGGCGACTGCCGCCGACCGCGTGACCGCGGCGGACATCTCCCCTCTCGCCCTCGAAACGGTAAAGCGCAATGCGGCGCTCAACGGGCTCTTCAACATTTCGACCGTATGCGCCGACGTTTTCGAACTGCTCCGCGCCTACCGGCGGGAGGGCAAAAGTTTCGACCTCGTGATCCTCGATCCCCCCGCCTTCTGCAAGAGCGCGGACGAGGCGAAGGATGCCTGCAAGGGCTATTTCGACATCAACTTTTCGGGGTTCAAACTCGTGAAACGGGGCGGAACTTTGGTGACGTGCTCCTGTTCGCACTATGTGCCCCTCTCCCTCTTTGAAAAGACGGTCGCCGAAGCCGCCCGCCGCGCGGGAAGAAGGGTGAAATGCGCGGAAGTGCGTTCGCAGGCGCCCGATCACCCCGTTCTCTTCGGCGCGGAAGAATCGCAGTATCTCAAATGTCTCATCCTGCGGGTAGACTGAGTAGTCCCGCCCTTTTTCTGGCGGCTTGACAGCGCGGCAAGGAATGTGATAGAATTAAGATACATATTTAAGGCGCGGAGACAAGGATCGTGAACATCATCGGTTATGTACAACAATACGGGGACAAACCCTTTTCGGAAAGACCCTTAAACGAAGTGGACAGCCTCGTTTTTTCCGAACTCTCCTACCTCAATTTTACGGGCATGGTGCGGTATGCGCCCCCCAAGCAGACGCTCGGCGAACTCGCAGAGGAGAGCGGGAAACTCATCGACGATACCCTTCTCCCCAAAAACAACAAGCGGTTGCTCGACGCCATAAGGACGAGCCCCCGCTATCAGGGCGTCGCGGTCGGCTACTTCCACGAGCACAACGACGAGAGACGGGAGATCCGCTTTGCCGCCGTCACCTTCCTCTGGGAAGGGGGCGCTTACGTCTGCTACCGCGGCACCGACGTGACCCTCCTCGGCTGGAAGGAAGATTTCAACATGGCGTTCCGCGCGAGCATCCCCTCGCAGGGCATGGCGGCGGATTACCTCATCGACATTGCCTCGAAGGTCGAAGGACCGCTCTATGTGGGCGGGCACAGCAAGGGCGGGAATCTCTCCCTCTACGCCGCCGTAAACGCCCCGAAAGAGGTGCAAAACCGTCTCGTTGCGGTGTATAACCACGACGGCCCCGGCTTCCGCGAGAGCATCTTCGAATCGCCCGCCTATCTCGCCGTTGCGGACCGCGTGTACAAGACCGTCCCGCACGACTCCCTCATCGGCATTCTGCTCTTTCACAGCGAAAATTACAAGGTGGTGGTGAGCCGTAGCGTGCTCATCGGGCAGCACAACCCCTTTGCCTGGGGGGTGAAGGACGAGGACGAATTCCTGCCCCTGCCGCAGACCACGAACAATTCGAAGCGCCTCGACGTCGCTCTCCGCGACTGGATCTCGGAGATGAACGACGCGGACAGGCGGCTGTTCGTAAACGCCCTCTTTTCCGTGATCGAAGGGAGCGGCGCCAAAAAGGTGCCCGAATTCACCCGCGGGTTCTTCAAAAAACTGCGCGGCATGAAAAGAGCCTACAAAAAACTTTCCGACAAGGAAAGAAACATGATCAAAACGGGCGGCAAAAAGCTGTTGAAGCTATGGTTCCGCTCCCTGCGCAGGCGGGAAAGAGAGGATTGATCCGAAAGAACAAGCAAAAAGGGAGGCGGAGCCTCCCCTTTTTCGTGCGATAAATTTTTGACCGCTCTCCATCCTTTTTTTCGGTCAGAAGAAGGTGCCGCGCGCCGCTTCCCTCGTCTCCTTGTCGGCGATGAAGGGGATACGAGTGGTGTAGCCCGCCTTCGCCGCCACGATCTGCTTGGTGGGCCATGCGAAAATTTCGCGGTTCCACGTATTCACGGTATCGTTATACACCTCGCGCGCCGCCGTGATCTCCCGCTGCAAATAGTTGTTCTGCTGCATGGCGTCCGCAATTTCGCGGTGCGCCCGCAGTTCGGGATAGTTCTCGAACGCGATGTTGACGGAGCGGGCGAGCGCGTCTACCGAGGAGGCGTAATCGATGCGGGCGCCGTCGCCGTCGGCAGTCGTCCTGCTGCGGTACGCGGCGATCTTGGTAAAGGTCTCCTTGTCGAGATCGATCGCCTTATCGAGGAGCCGCGCGCAGTTTTTGAGGATCTGCACCCGCTGTTCGAGATAATTATCGATCTGGGAAGCGTCGTGCTGGATCTTCTGTTGGAGCTGCTGGAAATAGTTCTTCGCCTTCACCTTCATGATCGTCCAGATGATGCCGCCGAGGAGCGGGGGAAGGAACCACCAGATGACGTCGAAGATCTTGGAGCCCACCCCTACGGTGACGGGGAGCTGTTTCGCGATGACCCTCGCGTCGTTTCCGCTGTCCAGAGGGACCGCTGTCATTTCGTCTAATTCGTTCATATCGTTACCTCCAAATGATTTATCTCAATGTAAAGTCGGCGTCGAACGCCGTGTCCTCTTCGGGGACGATGCAACACAGAATGCCGTGACGGTAGCCGTATTTTTCGCCGCCGTGCTTTGCAATCGCCGAGCGGTACTCCCCGCTCTCCGCCGCGGCGAAAAAGTCCCTGTCGGAGAGCCCGATCTCCTTCATCTTCACGACCTTCGTATTCGAAACGGGGAGATATTCCACCCAGTTTACGGGCACTTCGTGCATCTGCCCGTCGCCGCCGAACACGGGCACGAGATCGACGCGGTCCACCGCGCGGTAAGCGTTCGCCGTCACGCGGACGCGGTCGCTCTTTCCGTCCCGCGAGAGGAAGTTGGTTTTGAGAATGCTCTGCGTCGCCGCCGAAGGATGGGCGAACGCCGCCGCCCCTAAGCTGTTGACCGCATACTCCGTTTCCTGTCGGGTGAAATAGCGGGGATAGCTCTCCCGATAGATATATTCGTGGGGCTTGTGCTGTTGATAGAGCGGAATGGAGAGGAGCGGGGCGAGATCGAAATAGAGGGAGCGGAAATACTGCCCGTTGAAATCGAGGAATTTCGCCCGCGAATCGTCTAAGCTGAAAGAAAAATAGCGGGAGCGGTCCTCCTCCATATCCCACTTTGCGGAATGTTCGGAGCGGATGTAGTTGAGACAGCCCGCCTTCGTCATCTCGAAATCGTCGCCGTAGCCCTCTTCGTCCGTGAGGAGGGCGAGCAGGTTCTTTTGGGCGAGCGGGGTGAAGAGAAGGCGGAATTGCACCTCGTTATCCCTGTCCAGCGCGCCGAACAGCACGTCGAACTCCTCGTTCCCCATTTCGGTAAAGGCGCCCGCGCCGCCGACCGTTTCCGCCTGCTTTTTGCGGATCGCCTTCGTCCCCTTCTTGATCTTCCGCTCCCGCTCCTTTTCGCTGAGGTCCTCCACATGGGCGGGTCTGCGCGAAAAATGCAGATCGGGCGCCGCTTCGTTGCCGTAGATGAGGCGGGTGCGCTCGCTGTAATAGGGCTTGGGCTTGGTGACGCTCGCCGTCAGAGTCTGCGAATGATGCTCGGTGACGAGGTGCCCCTCCGAATCGGTATGGGTCGTCGTCCAGAAAATTTCGATCGACCCCGTGTAGGTATAAGTGCCGAGGGTATGGACGAGCGTTCTGTCGACCACGAACGGATTCCCGACGATCTCCCCCGTCAGAATGCCGACGGTGGAAGTTTCGGGGTCGTCGTCCCGCCCGTAGCCGTATTTTCCGTTGAGATAATCGTAACGGCGGACGTTGAAATTGTCGTCGAGAAAGAGGAGCGGCACCGTTTTATGGATAAGTTTTTTGGTGACGTTGCCCTCGAACAGGGCGTTGAGGGGCGCCATTTGCTCCCACGCCTTACGGAGAATTTCGTCCGCCTTCGCCTGCATCTTCTGCCGCTTTTCCTCATTCTGTCTGAGGCGGGGCAGGATGACCTTTGCCAAAAGAACGGGAAAGAGGACGACGAAAAGCACCCCCACCGCCAGCAGGACGGCGCCCGTAAGATTTTCCCCGCGGACGAGCAGGAAAATGCCCGCCGCCAGCAGGACGGCGCCGAGGACAATGAGAAAGATGTGCAAGCCTTTCAGCCCTCTGTAACGGGACAGCAGACCCGAAATCTGCTCGATCAGGCGGTTCTGCGCGCGGTAAGAGGCGACCGTCCTGCGGTTTTCTTCCGGATCGATCCCCGAACGCCCGACGAGCCCGTCGAAATATTCCTCACAATTTTGACGGAACTTGCTCTCGTATTCTGTTTTATAGGCGGTAAACGGCTCTAAGATGAGGTCGTCCGTCTCTCTTCTTTCATCGCTCGACATCATTCGACAATACTATACCACAGTTTCACGGGCTTGTCAATCCTTCGGGAGCACCCTTCTTTCCCTTTTTTCGGCGCGACCCTTGACGGGAAGCGGCGGCGATGGTATAATTTTTCACGGAAAACGATCTTTGGGGGGCTTATGGAAAAGAGGCGGTGCCATTTCTGTTTCGGGACGAAAAAATATCCCGTTTCGGAAAAAAGTTTGCTCTATCACGACACCCGCTGGTGCAAGCCCGAACACCGGGACGGCGAGCTTTTTGCCATGCTCGTTCTGGAAGGGATGCAGGCGGGGGTCAGCTGGGAGCTCATTTTGAACAAAGAGGAGAACTTCCGCAAGGCGTTCGACGGGTTCGACCCCCGCATCGTTGCTTCTTACGATGAAAAAAAGGTCGAAGCGCTCATGCAGGATAAGGGGATCATCCGCAACCGGAGCAAGATCTGGGCGGCGATCGCGAACGCGCGGGCGTTTCTCAAAGTGCAGGAAGAATTCGGCAGTTTCGACGCCTTTCTTTGGGGCTTTACGGGGGGAAAAGTCATCGACCACCATTTGGCGGACGGGGCGGAAATGCCCGCAAAGGACGCCCTTTCCGAAAAGATCAGCGCAGATCTCAGACGGCGCGGGTTCAAATTTGCGGGTCCGACGATCGTTTACTCGTATATGCAGGGCGTCGGTATGATCAACGATCATGCGGAATATTGCGATTTCCGCTGACGCCGCTTTTCTTATCGTATGGCAATTTTGAGGAGGACGCGATGAATTTTTGCGAGGGATGTAACATTGCCGTGAACGGCGAAAGATGTCCAAGGTGCGGGCGGAAGAAGCTCAGAGCCGTAAACGATGAGGATTTTTGTTTGATCGCGCAGGTGGACAGAGCTTTGGGCGATTGTCTGAAAGGTCATCTGGAAACCGAAAAGATCGATTGCGTGCTCATACCGTACGGGACGGGCGTTCGGGCTCAATTTGCTTTACCGCTCGAAAGTTATCTGCTCTATGCCCGCTATAAAAATGCAGACCATGTACGGCAGCTGTTAAAGGAGTGGAATTCTTGAATTCCATGGCGTTTTGCGCGGCGTTGCGGAGCTGATCGAAAGAGCGACCGCGCAGAAAAGAACATGAGACGATCCCGCGGTTTTGACCGAAACGGGAAAGAAATTTTTTCGGAGGCACCCATGCAACACAAAGGAACTAAAATTCTTGAAACGAAGCGTTTGATCCTTCGCCGTTGGAAAGAGAGCGACGCCGAAGAAGCGTTCGCGCACTGGATGAACGACCCCGACGTCACAAAATATCTCACGTGGACGCCGCACGGAGACATCGAGGTGACACGTGCTCTTCTCAAAATATGGGAACGGGAGAGCGGAGAGCCCCATATCTACCACTGGGCGATCGTTTTGCGGGAGGGAAACATCCTCATCGGCGACATTGCCGTTCTGCGCGCGGACGACTTTCAGGAACGCGGCACGATCGGCTACTGCATGGGCAAGGCGTGGTGGGGAAAGGGCATCATGACGGAGGCGCTCTCCGAAGTTCTGCGCTATTGCTTTGAGGAAGTGGGATTTTTCCGCATCGACGGTGAGCATGCGGCGGAAAATATCGGCTCCTCCCGCGTCATGGAAAAGTGCGGGCTCGTCTATGAGGGAACGCGCAGAAAGTTCTTCCGCCCTCCCACGACAGGGGAGCGCGTCGATATTGTGGAGCGCGGCATTCTGCGGGAAGATTACTTCAAAAACGGGAAATCCCTTTCGGAAACATAACACGATCTCCGACTTTATCAAAGCGAAACAGCCCGAAATCGGGCTGTTTTTACGTTGCTATGAAATTATCTGTCTTTTAGCCCTCTGAGTATCCTTCGGCATGATCCTTACGGATGAGTTTTGCAAGCACGATCACGATAAGGGGCACAAGGATGAGCTGAATGTACAGCCCCAAAAGCCCCGTCTGTACAGAAGCCCAAAGCTCCAAAAACGATCTGCCTGCAATCAGATTATAGATGACATAAACAGCTCTCCCCGAAACCTGAGCAAGCGCCACAACGGGAAAAGCGACAAAAGCGTTTTTTTCGATTTTCTTTGCAAACAAACCGCATATCAGACCGTAGAGCGCAAGCTCCAAGATCATGTACGGCAAGCGCGAAGCCGTGGGCATGACGGATGATAAAAAGAGGGACGAGAAGCCGAAACTTATGACGGGCGACAGAATGCCGACGCCAAGTCCCCATCCGTAACCCAAAAGGCATCCCGCAAGCAACGCCGGCGCATACATGGGCATATATGTTGCGGAAAATTCTTTTCCGAAAAAGTGCCCGAATTGCGGTAAGGCAACTGCAAGCACGATCAGCAGAACGGATACCGCGCCCTTTACGGAAATGCGGACACTTACTTTATAACGTCTTAAAACCGCATCTAACATTTTATTTCCTCCTGAATTTCTATAAAACTTCCGAGGCACACCCTCGGCGATTTTCCTACTTCTGCCAATTCTTCGTATTTGTCTTTTTCAAAATATATGAGGAGTCGGGCTTTTTCGTCCTGATCACCCTGCCCCGATCCGTCAAAGTGCCCGCTCTCACCTCGATCTCGTTCTCCGCCGCCATCTCCACGGAAAAGCGGAAAACTTTGCTCCCTCGCTTCTTTCCGATCGGTTTTCCGTTCACGATCACCTCGACCTCAGGTTGGTTGGTACAGACGACGATCTCGAATCGATTCCCCGTTCTGTTGATAAACCGCTTGCCGCAGAGGTGCACGAACGGCTCCCGGCTCCAATACGCCTTATAGAGATAGAACGCATCCTTCTTGATCTGTCTGTCGAATGTCACAAGCCCCTTGTGGTTCATTCCCGGCTCGCCCCCCTGATTGCGGGCGTCCGCCGCAAAATCAAACATATTCCAAAGATGCGTTGCCCAAAACTCAGGATGCTTTTCGAAAAATTTCAGCATGTACTCGTGATATTTGAACTGATACTCCTCGGTATTATCTCCCCTCTTCGGTCTTACCGCATGCAGATTCGGCATGCCCTCCGCGCCGTATTCGCTCATGCCGTACACCCGCTTCGGGTTGCACGCGCGATAGAACGCATACCAGACCTTGTTCAAGAACAGCCCCGGTACATACCAACCGAGATAGAGATTCCAGCTCACCGCGTCCGTGATCTTCCCCACCCGATCAAAGGGTGCGCACATCGCAAAGCATGCAAGCACCGTAAACCGGGAAGGATCTATCCCGTGACAGAGCTCATTCAATTTTCTGTGCAGCGCGAGCATGTCCTTTCTGTGACGGCGGAACATGGTGATCTCGTTCGAGATCCCCCAGCATACGATCGACGGGTGATGATACTGTTGATAAATAAGCTCCTTCATCTGCGAGACGGCGTTGCCGTTTGCCTTAGGCATATGACGAGAAATGTAGGGGATCTCGGCCCAGACGATAAGGCCGTATTTGTCGCAGAGGTCATAAAAATAGTCGTCGTGCTGATAGTGTGCCAGGCGAACGGTATTCGCGCCCGTTTCGAGAATGAGCCGCATATCCTCTTCGTGTTCCGCTTCCGTGATCGCGTTCCCCAGCCCCTTTCTGTCCTGATGTCTGCATACGCCGTGAAGCGGATACGGCTTCCCGTTGAGAAAAAAACCTTTCTTGGGGTCGACGGAAAAGGTGCGGAATCCGAAGTTTACGCTCACTTCGTCGCAAAGCTCGCCGCTGTCATAGAGCCGTGCAACGGCCCTGTAAAGGTTTGGCGCCTCCACCCCGTTCCATAATTTTGCATGGGGGATCACGAGCGCTTCGCCGCTTTTGCCCGTTGCGGCTACCTTCTCTCCGTCATAGACGGACACTTTGATCTCGCCCCCGTTTGCGTATCCCGTCACCGTCACGACCCCGTCCGTTCCGTTTACGACTGCCTCTGCTTTTATCCCGCTGCTCCCGTAATAGAGCAAATCGAAATGTTTCTTCCCGACAACGATCAGATTGACGTCGCGATAGATGCCGCCGTAAAACGTGAAATCCGCCGTCTGCGGATAGACCTTTTCCGAGACGGAATTATCCACGTCCATCCTCAGGGTGTTTTCTCCCTTCAAAACCTCCGTGACGTCGGCGCGAAACGTAGAGTATCCCCCGTCGTGCGAAGCGACAAGCGTGCCGTTGACATACGCCTTGCAGGAGGCGTTCACCCCCTTGCATTCAAGAAAAACCCGCTCATCCGCCCCCTTCCGCGGATCGGAAAACGCACGCTCGTAAAAGCAGGTCCCGCGCCAATAGTCGTTCCCGCCGTCCTGTCCGTCCAAACAGTTCCATGTGTGCGGAAGATCGATCGCTTCGGTCCTCCCCTCTTTGGTGAATCGCCACCCCTTGTTGAGACAATAACGGGCTCTCATCGTTTCCTCCTCTATTTCTTGCGGCGACCCTTTGAAGCGGACAACGAGCCGTCCTCTAATAATTTCAGATACTGACGGTAAAACGTCGAATAGTTGTCAAACCCGAACTGCGCGGCGACATAGGACTTCTTTTCTCCCGTGAGGATAAGCTGATGCGCCGCGATGATCTTTTTCAAGCGTACATACTGCATCACCGAAATTTTCATATACCGCTTGAATTCGTTGCTGATGTACGATTTTGAAAAATGGAACTCCTCGCTGATCCCTTCCAGCGTGATCGGCTGGCGGATGTGCTCGTCGATATAGCGGATGATCTTCGCGATCGTCGTGTTCGTCTGATGCGGTGTCGCCTGCGGCTCTTTGGACAGCGTCACCAAAAATTTTACCAGCTCCGCAAGATACAGCGCTTTCAGTTCGTCGTCGGAATAATTTCCGTAGTACGTGTCGTAAACCGTGAACGACAATAAGTTTTCACTTCCTCTCAAAAACGGACCGAGCGTCTTGATCCGCTCTGAGAGAAAGGAGGGGATCAGCTCGCTTGGAAATTTCAGCACGTACCGTTCATACTGTACGTTGGAATTGACCGTTGCAAAATGATACTGCCCCGGCGCGACCACGACAACATCCCCCGATACAAGCCGCCTCGTATCCGATTCCACCGTATATTCCACGTCGCCCTCCACAAAGTAAATCACTTCGTTGAACGCATGCACGTGCTTGAAATATTGTTCCGTCGGATTGCTCGCGGCATCCAGTTTATGGGCGAAATCGATCCCGCCGTAAATAAAATTAAACATCGGCCTTCAACCTGCTCTCTTCCATCCATAGCCCTAAGGCGGGATTGGGGATAAAAAAGATCTCTTCGCCGTCCGGCATCCTGTTCCACCCCGCCGACAGCTTTTCGGGATCATAGCGTCTTTTTGCCTCGTCGTAGTCGGCATATCGGAAATTGACACCCTCGATCTCCTCTTTCGTCATACGCCTGACCGCGTAAGTGATCGTAAATCTGCCATCGGACGATCCGTGTATGAGGTGCGCCGCGGTCCCCATGTTTTCTTTTAGGTCCTTCTCCGTTTTGAAGAGTTCCAAAACTCTTTTCCGTCCGACATACCCGTACTTTCGTATGATCGCGTCCTGCATAGGGTCCTCGCCGAATTTCTCGATCCCCGGCGCAAGCACCAAGAGTTCCCCGCCGTCCGCGATCGCCATGCGGGTCCGGTAGATCGCTTTGTTTCCGAGCCATGTGCTCTTGAATTCCTTCGGATCGAGATAGACGACGCATTTCCCGATCGGACGGTCGAGAATGTCCAGATTCTTTCTCTGTGCAAGCGAAATCGCCGCCTCCAAAGGCTTCCTGCCTTCGCCGATGAATAGACCGTGCATGCGGATCGCCCCTTCGGGCGCGGTCGTCACCGTAAGCACCCAAAGGATCGGGAGTTTGGCTAAAAAGTGGGTGATGCAGTAATCGAACAGCTTTCTCGTGACGGTGTTGTCCCGCCCCATCATGCGCTCCAAGCCGTACAGCGCTCCCACCATGTGGGAAGCGTTGATAAACTTGCTGCCGCCCAGTCCCACCAGAATATTCTTGGAGTGATTTGACATGCCAACGACCTCGTGCGGCACGACCTGCCCCACCGACAAAATGAGATCGTACCCCCCGAATAAGATCTGATTGACTTCGCAGTCGATCGGTTCCGTCCAAGTTCCCTCGGAGATCTCTTCGAGATAGTCCGCCGGTACCGTTCCCACCTTGACGACGTCCGTCCGCCAACGGTGTTCCAGAAACTTCTCGTAGGGGATGTCCCCGAACATTTCGGCGCACTCTTCTTTTGTCATCTTCGCATGGGTGCCGAGCGCAGGCATGATGTCTACCTCGATTCCTTCGAGGGCATGATAGTAAACGTTCGTAATATATCCCGCGTTGGAATGAAAGCGCGTAAAGTCGGGCGGAACGATCAGCACCTTCTTTAATGTTCTGCCTTCGATCGATTTGAAGAGCGCCTCTTTGATCTCTTCGGGTGAAAGAGTTTCCCCTGCCGCCTGATACTCCAAATACATTCTATACCTCTACACTTCGTACGTCGTGGACGACGTGTCGCCGCCCTCGCCCGTCCAGTCCGTATGGAAAAATTTGCCGCGGGGACTGTCTACCCGCTCGTATGTATGCGCGCCGAAATAGTCGCGCTGCGCCTGCAAAAGATTGGCAGGCAGCCGCTCCGTCGTATAGCCGTCGAAGTATTCGAGCGCGGAACTCATCGCGGGCACGGGAATGCCGTTTGAAACCGCAACCGCCACGACCCGACGCCAACTGTCCTCGAAATTCTCTATCGTGCCCTTGAAATAGGGGTCGAGCAGCAGATTTTCAAGCGCGGGATCGTTTGCAAACGCCTCCTTGATCTTTCCGAGGAAGCGGGAACGGATGATGCATCCGCCCCGCCACATGAGCGCGATGCCGCCGTAGTTCAAATTCCAGTGATAGGTTTTTGCCGCCGCGCGCATCAGCGTGTAGCCCTGCGTATAGGAGACGATCTTCGCGCAGTAAAGCGCCTTGCGGATATCTTCGATCAACCCTTCCCGATCGCCCTCAAAAGCGCTTCGCCTATGAGGATAGGCCTTTGCGGCGCGGACACGCTCCTCCTTCATCGCCGAAAGACAGCGCGCATGCACTGCCTCACAGATGAGCGTGAGCGGAACGCCCTCCTCCAAAGAGGAGATGCCCGTCCATTTGCCCGTGCCCTTCTGTCCCGCCGTATCGAGGATCTTGTCGACGAGCGGCGATCCATCCCCGTCCTTCTTTGCGAGAATGTTGCCCGTGATCTCGATGAGATAGCTATCAAGCTCGGTTTTGTTCCATTTCTGAAAGACTTCGCTCATATCTTCCGGGGAGAGCCCCAAAAGATCGCGCATGAGCTGGTAGCTTTCGCAAATGAGCTGCATGTCGCCGTATTCGATGCCGTTGTGCACCATCTTTACGAAGTGCCCCGCGCCGTTCTCTCCCACCCATTCGCAACAGGGACTGCCGTCCGCCTTCGCGCAGATGGTTTGAAAGATCGGCTTTACCTCCTCCCATGCGGACGGCGATCCGCCCGGCATGAGGGAAGGTCCCTTCAACGCGCCCTCTTCGCCGCCCGACACTCCCATGCCGATGAAGCGAAGCCCCTTGCTCTCTAAAAGCGCAGTGCGGCGGATCGTATCGGGAAAATGAGAATTACCGCCGTCTATCACGATGTCTCCTTCGTCCAGAAGGGGCAGAAGCTGTTCGATCACCATATCCACGGGGCTGCCTGCACGGATCATCATCATGATCTTGCGCGGACGCGCGACGCTTTTTACGAGCTCCCCGTAAGAATAGGTCGCGATCACCTTCTTGTCCCCGTTCTGCCCCATAAAATGCTCGGTCATCTCTCTTTCACGGTTATAAACCGCGACCGTATATCCGTTTCTGAGCATGTTTTTCACCAAATTGCTTCCCATGACGGCAAGCCCGATCATCCCGATATCTGCAAGCATATTTTCAATCTCCTTTTCCTATTTTTTCCTATTTTTTCTGATTTTTTCGGAATCTGTTTATCCGAACGTCCTCTGTTCCAAGTCCCAAATCAACCCTTCGTCCAACGGCAGACCGTAGTCGTCCGCGAGCCCGGAAACCAACGCAGTGCAACCCCACCCGAAGGCAAGCCGCTTCCCGATTTCCCAACCCTTTACGGTGGCGTACAGAAATCCGCCGACAAAGGCGTCCCCGCCGCCGATACGGTCGTAGACAGGCATCTCCCGCGGCGTGTAAACCGTATATTCTCCCCCGGCAAGCGCCACCGCACCGAATATGTGCCGGTTGACCGAGAGCACCTCCCGCACGGTCGAGACGTGGATCTCCGCCCCAGGATAGCCCTCACGCGCCTTTTCGAGCAGAAATTCGGCTCCCTCGACGCGGCTGTTTGCATCCGTAAATTTTAATCCGAAAAACGGCTTCGCCCGCTCTTTCTTTTCAACAAGCACGTCGCCTCCGAAGAGAATATCGGAGAGAGAAGCGATCTCATCGAAGAGGGGCAGAAGTTTCTCCTCGCGTCCCTCCCAAAGGGACGGGCGATAGTTGGTATCGAACGAGACGATCGTGCCGTATTCCTTCGCCTTTCGCGCGAGATCGAGACAGCAGCGCGCCGATCCATCCGACAGGGAACATATGAGCCCGCTGATATGCAGGATCGAAACCCCCTCTTTTCCGAACAGCTCATCGGGGGCAAATTCCTCCGCCTTGATCGTCCTTCCGATCTCTTCCGCGCGGTCATTATCGACGCGGGGAGCTCTCAGACCGAACCCGCACTCTGCGATATTGCTCGGATGCCGTCCGCTCCACGGACCGGAGCGCTTTTCCTGCACGTCCGTACAGACGATCCCCCGGCTGCGGATATCCCGACGGATAAATTCGGAAAGAGGATCGTCCTTTATAAACTTTGTAAGTGCCTTGACGGGCAATCCCAGCGCGGCGGGAATGGATAGCACGTTGCTCTCCGCACTCGTCGCCTGCAACCGGAAGCGGTCGCTCGTCTGCACCTGCCGGAACTCCGTCGGCGCAAAGCGGACCCCAAGGCTCGTAGGCGCGGCAATGGCAAAGGTTCGGTTTTCTCTCATACTACTTGCGGATCATCTCAGGATGCGCGCATTGCCCGCCCAGATGTCCCAGATCTGCTTTTCGTCCGCAGGCAAGCCGAAATCGTCGAGGAGGGTCGTTACAAATGCCCCCGACGCCCAACCGAACTGTGCGCATTTTTCGGGCTCCCAGCCCAGAGAGACCCCATACAGAAGCCCCCCGACAAATCCGTCGCCGCCGCCGATACGGTCAAGCACGGGGATGGAGCGGGGTTCTATGACCGTCCATTCGTCTCCGTGCAACATGATCGCTCCCCAGAGGTGCTCGTTGGCGGATACTACCTGGCGCAACGTCGTTGCAAACATTGCCGCATTCGGATAAGTTTTTTTGACATTTTCGACCATCCCCTGAAAACGCTCGATCTTTCCCGCAATGTCTTTGCCGCCCGCTTCGGGGCCCTCGATCCCCAAACAGAGCTGAAAATCCTCTTCGTTGCCGACGAGGATATCCGCCGCCCCCGCGATCTCGCTGAAAATTTCGGAGAGCTCTTTCTCTCTTCCCTTCCAAAAAGAAGCGCGATAGTTAAGATCGAAGGAGATCTTCGTTCCGTACTTCTTTGCCGTACGCGCAAGTTGCAAACAAAACTTGCCCGTATCGGGCGAGAGCGCGCAGATGAGACCGCTCATGTGCAGGATCTCGCACCCCTCTTCCCCGAAAATGCGCTCCAAATCGAAATCCGCCGTGCTCAACGTTCTGCCGACCTCACCCGCTCTGTCGTTCGCAACGCGGGGAGCGCGGAGGCCGTAGCCGCTGTCCGCGATGTTGAACTGATGGCGATATCCCCAAGGACCGCCCTGCGGGACTTCCCTGCCCTCGAAGCCGATGCCGCGGCGGCGGAGATCCCCCTTGATAAATTGCGCGATGGGACTGCCTTCGACAAAGGTCGTAAGCACCTTTACGGGTAAGCCCAGCCCTGCGGAAATACTGAGCACGTTGCTCTCCGCACTCGTCGCCTGCATGCGGAATATGTTTGAGATCGCCACGGGCTGCCGATCGGGAGGAGTGATCCGCACTCCCATGCTCGTCGGCGCGATAATCGCATACTTTTTCATAACTTTTTTCTCCTTTTTCCCGCGCGAAGCGGGACGCAAATTTTATGGCTCCGTTATACTCCGCTGTAAGCGGCAAATCCGCCGTCGACCGCGATCACCGAACCCGTTACAAAGCCGCTCGCTTCGTCGCTTGCAAGCCACAAAAGGGTGCCGATGAGATCCTCCGTCTCGCCGAACCGCTTCTGCGGCGTCGCGCTCAGGATCTTATCCGTACGGGGCGTGGGCGTGCCGTCCGCGCGGAACAGAAGCGCCCTGTTCTGATTTGTCACGAAGAAACCGGGCGCGATCGCGTTGCAACGGATCCCGCAGGGAGCAAAGTGCACGGCAAGCCACTGCGTGAAGTTGGAGATCCCCGCCTTCGCCGCCGAATACGCCGGTATCTTCGTGAGCGGCCGAAAGGCGTTCATCGAGGAAATGTTGAGAATGTTCCCGCCCGTTTGGACCATGTCCGCGGCAAATACCTGTGTCGTCAAAAAAGCCGACAGAATGTTGAGATCGAACACAAATTTGATCCCGCTCTCCTCTAAATCGAAGAAGGTCTTTATCTCCCCGGACAGATCGGGGGTCATCGTCTCGTTATCGCACGTCGCCTTGGGGTTATTTCCCCCCGCGCCGTTGATGAGAAAATTGACCTTCCCGAACGCCTCGCCCACCGTCTCCTTCGCCTGAATGATGCTCTGTTTATCGAGACAGTTGCACCTCACCGCGATCGCATTCTCTCCGATTTCGTCTGCGTATTTTTTAGCCGCTTCGTAATTGATGTCGAGAAGCGCCACTTTTGCGCCGCACTCTGCCAGCGCCTTTGCAAATTCGCTCATGAGCACTCCGCCCGCGCCCGTCACTGCCGCAACTTTGTCGCTCAGATCCACTTTGAACGGTAATTTCATTTCTGTTTTCTCCTTATAGATTCATAAATATTTTCGGATTCCGATAGCAGATGTCTTTGAGCAGCGCGTTTGCGCTCTCCGCATCGTATTCTCCCGCTTCCGTTTTTTTCGCCACGTAGTCGCACAGGATCCTGCGGAAAAAGTCGAAACGGCAATAGCTTGAAAAGGAGCGGCTGTCCGTCAACATGCCGGGCGATATACCCAAGACCGAATACTCGGCAAGCGTTTCAAGATGCGCCAAGATCCCCTTTAAGGTATCGTTGAACCACCATGCCGCGCCCATCCTTACATTCGGGAAACAAGGCGCGATCGTGCAAAGCGCAGGCACCGCGTTCCTGTTGAGGGAATATAACAGCGTTTTGGGCAATTTCCCGATTTTATACAGCGAATCAAGAAAGACCGCAATCCCGTCCGTGTCGATGTTTCCCTGCATGACGTCGTATCCCGCGTCACACCCGATCGCTCGGTGCGCCGTCGTATTGATGTTCCTCAGCGCTCCGACATGCAACTGCCAGACGATCCCGTATTCCGCGAAAAGTCCGCCTAAAAATTTCATCCCATAAGAGTAAAAACGGCTTTTTTCCGCGGGCGTACGGTCTTCCCCCTTTGCGAACAACTCTTCCGCCTCCGTTTCGGTCACGTCCGTACGCACGCTTTCCTCCACGCTGGTATCGGCGATCGTGCACCCCTTCGTCACAAAATATTTCAAACGTTCCGTCAGCGCCTCTTTCCAATCTCCGAGCGTACGGATCTCTCGCCTAGCCGCACTGCCGAGTTTTTCCAAATATGCGCTTTCAAGACGGAGCGCCTTATCCGGCCGAAAGGTCGGACATACTTTTATGCCGTCGTAACTGCCGTGAAATTCGAGTTGTTCGATCGGGTCGTTCGTCGTTGCGATATACTCCACGTTGAATTGCTTCAAAAGCGTACGCACCGACAGCGACTTCAATTTTTCATTCGCCTCTTTGTAGATCGCCCGCGCCGTCCTTTCGTTGAGCGGCTCTGCGATCCCGAACAACTTTTTCAGCTCGAAATGCGTCCAATAGTAGAGCGGGTTTCCGAGAAGCTTGGGCATCACCGAAGCGTATGCGTAAAACTTTTCTTCATCGCCCGCGTCTCCCGTGATCCATTTTTCCCCGATCCCGCAACTGCGCATGGCTCGCCATTTATAGTGATCGGCGCTCAGCCAGAGTTCGGTGATCGTATTGAATTTCCTGTCCTCCGCGATCTCTTTCTCCGAAAGATGGGAATGGTAATCCACGATCGGCAGATCCTTCACTTCTTCATAATACTTGCGGGCCGTTGCGGAATGCAATAAAACTCCCTCGTCAAAAAATTCTCTCATGACTGCTCCTCTTTTTCAGGAAGATATTCTGCGGGGATCTCGATCGCATTGACCGAGGGCTCCGCCGAAACCTTCTCCCGCCGTGTGAACACGGCGCCGTATATCTTATCCAGAATGTTCGCCTTTTTGGGCTCGCCCGTCTTTTTGTCAAGCGCCACATGCACGGGCGCCACGAAGCGCGCGGGAACCTGGTCGATCGTCTGCCACGTTTTCATCGCCTCTTCCATCGGCATGCCGCCCTCGACCGCCGCCTTCCGCACCGCGTTCACTGCCTGTATCTCCTGCAACCGCTTGCCCGAAAGACCGTATCGCGTCATGCAAAATACCGTCACCAGCCACGCCGCCATCGGAAGGATGCAGAAGCAGATGATCGCCGAAAGTTTCATCCCCTCCATGTACGCCGTCGCCTCGCCCGGCAATGCGTTCAAGCCCGGAACCATGTACACGATGAATACCGTCAGAAGCAACGTTTGCAGCGACGATATGATCTTGTCCACCAGCGAGAAAATCGTCCCCATGATCCCCGGCACATATTTCCCCGAACGGTAGGTCTCGTAGTCCGTACAATCCGCAACCATCGGGATCGTCAGATTGTCGCAACAATTAAACGCTCCGTATCCGCAGCCGTAAAAAATAATGAAGAAAATCGTGTAAGCGTTGATCGTAAGATGGAATCCGCCCTCCGTCGAGAAGATGCTCAGCCATGTCGCGGGATTATCATGGTCATAAATACACAGGAGCACGAGCACGCCCACATAGAAGAGCAACGCAAACAGCGTGAATTGCGCGACCCCGCGCTTCTGCCCTTTCTTGCCTGCCGTCGAACTCCCCCATAGGAAGAACACCCCCATAAAGATAAAGCAGAGCGCATAGAAGGGGATAAAGAGCCCGTTGTAATCCCCCATGAGACAGCCGTAGATCAAAAATGCCACCGTCCCCGACGTCGCGATCGTGGAGGCAAGTTTGTTGAGCCCCGACGAGAGCACCAGCCAGCGGATCTCTTTGTTTCCCTTTAAGATCCCCGCGTAGTCTCTGAGTTTTGCGGGCTCGCTCTCGATCCCCCAATACTGCGGACGGTCCTTCTCCGAGATCGCGGCATAAGCCATGATCGTATAGACCGCCGAAACGCAGATGACAAACGGCACCATGATATTGTAGAACTGCGCGCCGTACCCCGCGCCATAGACGTAGGCATACTGTTTGCCCGCTTCAAGCAGACTGAAATCGTAAGAAATATTTCTCGACGCGAATTCCGCCGCAAGCGTCTCGATCGAAAATCCGTTTTCCGTCACTTCATAGATGATCAGCCCTTTCGGACAGATCGCTTCGTTCGTAAGTACGCCGCCCGCCATTACATTCACGAGCACGATCGATCCGATCATGCCGATCATGTTCCAGATAACGAACTGCGAACGCTGCTTGGGATCGTTGGTAAGACAGGTCTGACCCGCCTTCGTCACCGCGCATTGGCAGGTGTATCCGAGGACGTAAACAATGTAACTCACGATATACACCATCCAGCGCAACCAGGCAAGCTGATTATTCAATCCGCGGAAAAACACCATCATGAGCAACAGGGAAAGGGCAAGCAAAATATTCCCCAGGATCATGTAAGGCCGAAACTTGCCGATCCTCGTTTTGGTGCGGTCCATAATTCCCCCTAAAAGAGGATCGGTGATTGCGTCGAATACCCGCATAAGCGGCGCAAAGATCGCGTTGAAACTTGTGATCGCGAGCGCCAGCCCGCCCGCAATGAGGGTACCTCCGATCGCCGTCGCCGCACTGCCCGTCAGATACATCATCGCGAAATATGTAAAATAGGTGTAGAACGCAAAGTAGACGTTCGTCGCCGCATTGTTGAACGGGAATAACGCCACTTGCCATTGCTTTGCGCGATTGACCGCCGCGCTGTCTCCTCCTTGTAGTGTCATAATCTCATCTCCTATTATAACTGTTCCGACTTTATCATAACATACTTTTTACATAAAAATAAATTGCAACTTTTTAGTTTTATATTGCAATTCTTCCACAAATGCAAAAAATCTATATCCTGCGCCCCGATTTTTTGCGGTTTTCCTTCACCGATCTTGTTTTCCCGCACATGCCGCCGGCAGAAAACGGCGCAGGATCGCTCCTGCGCCGCCTTCTAAGGGGGAAATATATGTCATATGTTTTGCCATATGCATCTTGACCGGCGCGGCTTTTTCAGGAGATCTCATTCAGTTTCGGATCGTTCCCGTCGTCTTGAACTTCTTTCTCCTTTTTTGTTCTATAATAGCTCACATACTTTACCGTGAGCATTGTGCCGCTCGCCGCCGTCAGAACCGCGCCGATGATCACGAGCGTCAGTGCGAGAATCTCTACCCAGGTCTTGACTATGACCACACGGTCTGCCGTGGAGATCCCGTTCATACTCGCGGAGAAGTTCGCCGTAACATATAAGATCCTGTGCGCCGATTCGCGCAATTTGTTCGCAAACATGGCGCTGCCTTTGAAATCGGCAAGTCCTGTCGGATCGGCAGGTCCGTCGTACAAATTGGTGCCGTTTGCAATGCCGTCTACAAACGTCATGAACACCTTCGCGTTCGCGTCTGCCATATCGGTGATCGAATAGCCGTCGAAGCCCCATTCATCGCGCATCATGCCTTCCATCAGGGCGCTGCTTGCGCTTGTCCAAATGCACCCGATCCGGTTGAAAGAAGTCATGGTCGCATGGGCGTTGCCCATAGACGGACGGAAACTCATTTCAAAGGGTAGCAACATGATCTCGCGCAGTTCCTGCTCGTTGAGCCATACCGCAACGCCGTTCCGGTTGGTCTCCTCGTTATTCACCGCATAATGCTTCACATAGGCGACGACGCCTTTCTTCTGCATCCCGACGACTTCCGCCACGCTCGCGCGCCCCGAAAGATAGGGATCTTCCGAAAAGTATTCGTGCGCTCTGCCGCCGAAGGGGGTACGGTGCATATTGACTCCGGGGGCATACAGTCCCGTGACCTTTGCCGCGAGGGCGTCCTCCGCGAGGGCGTCGCCCGCACGTTCGACGAGTTCGAGATCAAACGTGGACGCCCAGATCCCCTCGGAGGGGAAGGCTACGCCCGTCGTCGATTTGGAAACGCTGTTGGGACCGTTTTCGTCCGTCGTTCCGGGTTTTCCGACCGAAGCGACGGGGCGGGTGATATGTTGCCCCCAGGTGACGAGTTCCGCCTGCTCTTCATAGGTCATCTGGTCGAGCAGATCGTCCCAGCGGGGATCGTCGTAAGCGACAGGATCTTCTTCCGTCGAGCGGAGCATCGCGACCGTAAGCCCGTTGCTCGCGCCGTAAGAGGGCATCGCCGTGCCGTCTTCGACGAGGGGCTTGTTGCTGCGGATGTCCGTTACCATCTGATCGGTCATGGACAGTGAAACCGCGGCTTTGGGCCATGTACCCTCCCAATCGTTGCGGGAGACATAGACGGCGCGATTGTCGCCACGACCCTCGTATCGGTTGATGTCGCTGAAATCGAAGCGGTTGGAGATCTGCCCGCCCGTTTCGGAAGAGACGGAATAAGTCTTATCGTCGAACGAATCGACATGGTATTTAGCGCAGAGGGAGACATCGGCATAAATATCCTCCACCGCATAGCCCTGCGCCGTGAGAATATTGTTGAGCGCATTATGCGCGTCCTTGCCCGCGGCAAACCAATAGTCGCCATCGTCGACGATATAAGTCTGCGCGCCGTATGCGTCGTACGATTTGAGCCGTTCTTTGGGGATCTCCACGGTGACCGTCTGATCCTCGCCCGATTCAAGCACTTTCGTCTTTGCGAAGCCGACCAGTTCGATCGCAGATTTCTCGATCTTATGCTCAATATCGTACTGCGTGTACGGCTTTTGGAGATAGATCTGGACGACCTCTTTCCCCGCATAGGCGCCGATATTCATGACATTGACCGTTGCCGTAAACGAATCCTCGTTCTCGGTGAGCTCGAATCCGCTGTACAGAAACTCGGTATAACTCAGACCGTGCCCGAAGGGGAAGGCGACGTCGTCCGCATAGACATAATCGCCCGTATTTGCCCTTCCGGTGACGGCATCGGCATACCTCGTCTCATAATAGCGGTATCCGACGTAAATGCCCTCGACGTAGACCGCATACACGTTCTGCGTTTCCCCGAACTCCTGCGCGCTGTTTTGGTAGGTCTGCGTAAACTTTTTATCGGGATTCAATCCCCAGCTTGCCATGGCGGGCGAGGAAAAGTTATCCTTCACATAGGTATCGGAGAGCCTGCCGGAGGGAACGACGTCGCCGGAGAGCACATCGCCGATGGCGTAAATGCCCGTGGAGCCGACGTTGCCGACCCAAAGCGCCGCATCGATCGAGATCGTATCGTCGAACATGAAATCGAGCTGCACGGGGACCGCGGAATTCAAAAGCACGATCACGCGCTTGAAAGTCCCCGAATTTTTCAGCCCCGTGATCCCGCGCAACACGCTCAGCTCCTGCTCCGAAAGGGACAAATAGCTGCCGTCGAGCCCGTCGGATCCGGACGTGGTGATGTCTCTGCCCTCGCCGCTGTCGCGGGAAATGACATAGATCGCCGCGTCGCCGTATGCCGCAAACGTATTCGTGACCGAGGACTTATACATATCCCAGGCGGGTTCCCTGATCTTATACACGAAGTTTTCCTGCGTGCGGCCGTACATTCTCGGATCGAGTTGCGCATAGAACCCGATCAGTTCTTCGTTTACCTCATAATCGTCCAGCGCCTGCGACAGGGTGGGAAATGCGCTCGAACCCGTGGTATTTGACGAACCTGAGGAGTTATAGTTGAATTTATACGCGCCATAGCCGAACAGGCTGACCTTACTGCCCTTTTCGAGCGGAAGCGCATAGCTCCCGTCGCTGAGCGGTTCGTTGCGGAGAAGCACCATGCCCTCCTCTTCGAGCTTGCGGCAGGTCTCCTCCATATACGCTTTGAGCGACTCCGTATCGGAATAGTCGGACTTGAAGTACTCCGTATCCTCGCCGCTCGAATCCCCTTTGATGGTCACAGAGGTTTGGAGATGGAGCGCGGCGGTGATCGCGGCGGCATTGCTCATTGCCAGATTGTACACCCCGATGAAGAGCGCCAACAGGAATGCCGACACAAAAAACAGTGTGCGGGCGAGTTTGACTGAAAACTTTTTCATTGCTTGCCTCCTTCCGCCGCTTTGCCGCCGAATTCGTTTTTGAGTAAGATCGCCGCAAAGAGCGTACACAGCGTCGAGAGCAACAAGAGCCCGAACGTAAAGATGAACGGATAGAGGATATCCGGTTTAAGCCCGGTGGGATCGATCCCGACAAGGACATTCGCAAGATAGGACATCTCCGAGTTCAGATACGCGAACCACGCGGAAAAGAGCAGGAGAAATGCTATGTACGGGATCAACTTTCCGTCAAAATTCACCGAAAGGAAATGGGAGACGACTGCAACGGCGGCGAGAACTACACCGATCGCGGCGAGCGCGATCACGGAAGCGTCGAGCCGAAGGATAAAGTCGTTGACGCCCTTTGCCGCATACAGGATCAAGGCGACCGCACCGAGAATACATCCGGCGGCGGACAGGATCAAACTTACCGTATTTCCACGCTTCATCGTTATGCCTCCGTCCTCTTCTGCTCGCAGATCTCTTCGTTCTTGGGCGTCCAGCTCAAAGTCGCATCCGTGCAGACATAGATGCAGTCCACGATGGGCGAATTTGCGTTCATCGTGCCGTCCGGATACAGCTTATCGCTGTTCGTTACGGTGAGCGTAATGGTGTTCCTCCCCTTCACGAGGTGCGCGCGTGTGTTCATGATGAAGTTTTCGAACGGACGGATGTCGTTATTGAGGTCGTCGCGTTCGCCGTACAGGCTGATCTCGTCGTAATCGAGCTCTTCGCCGTTGACCGTCACCGAATAGCGTTCGGGGTTGAACACCTGGGGCGCATACATCGCCTGGATCCTCAAAATCACGACGGCGTCGGTTACCTCGCGGTCGGATTCGATCACAAATTGCAGGTTTGCGCCGTTATAGAAGAGCATGCCCACCCAAAAACCGTTGCTGGCGTTTGCGTGCCTGTCGTCCTTGATGATGAGGTCCTCCGGACCGGAGCCGTTGTTGGAGTATCCGAGCCCCGTCTTGCCGTCGAGATCGGTGTATTCCGCTTCGAAGGTGTATTGACGGTACCATTTCGCATAAACGGAGATGCTCGCCGTAACGCGGCGGTCGAAGCTGAACTCCGTCGTGCATCCGGCATCGGTGTACCAACCCATAAAGTAGTAATTTTCGCGTTCGGGAGCGGGAACATCGCCGACGGACACCCGCTGGTTCTTCTTCACCGAGAAACTCTTGTAGGTATCGTCGCCGGTGCCGTAATTGAGATGGAAGGTCACGGTGAAGGTGTCATCCTGTCCAGTGCTGTTCTGCTCCCAATGAGCCGTGAGCGTAAGATCGGAGGTGACGGGCGTCGAGAAGATATATTCGTCCTCTTCGAGATACCAGCCCGCAAACGACCAACCATCGCGCGTGCGTTCTTCGGGTTCCGAGACCGGTTTGCCATGCTCGACCGTCTCCGTCGTATCCGCTTCGTTGCCATAGTTCCAATGGAACGTGACGGTGTACGTCTTGATCGTCCATTTTGCATACAGCGTGAGATTTTCCGTCACCGCCGCTTCGAAGTTATACTGCGTCGTGCAGGCGGCTTCCGTGTACCAGCCGCCGAAGTCATAGCCTTCGCGCTCAGGTGCGGGCGTAGGCGCCGTTACGCGCTCCCCTACCGTGACTTTGGCGGGAGAAGGATTTTCGGAGGGCTTATAGTTGAGGTCGAACGTGATCTCGGCGGTCGTGAGCGTCCAGCCCGCATAAAGGGTGATGTTCGCAGAGACGGGCGTCGTGAAATCGAAGGGGTGCTCGCAAGTAGCTTCCATATACCACGCATCGAACGCATAATCGTCTCTTTCGGGTGTTTCCGGCTGTTGCACCGTCTGCCCCGAAGTGACCGTCACCGTGCGCATCGCGGGCGCACCGACATAATTATAATTAAAGGAAACCGTGACCGTCGAGCTCGACCAGCCGGCATAGACGACTGTCGCCTTTGTGATGGGCGTTTCGAAATCGAACAAGGTCGTGGCGGCGGCGGTCGTGTACCAACCGGTAAAGGAATAGCCGCCGTCGCGGGTGGGCTCGCCGTCGGGTCTTTTTGCCTTTTCTCCCGACTTCACGGTCTGGCGGTCGAATACGCCGCCTCCCTGATAGTTCAAATTGAAAACGACGTTAAAAGTCGTATCTTGATCGCTCGGTGTGCCGCTTTGCCGATAGCCGCATACCGTGCAGGCTCCGTCTTTTAAGGTGTGTGCCGCCTTGCCGCTGACCTCCGTCTTATGATCGCAGGTCGCCGCATGCCAATGGTTGGTGTCGTCGTATGTCCATGCGTCGGAAAAGGTGTGTTTGTGCTCTTCCGTCGTTTCCCCGCAGGCGGTCACGCCGATAAAAAGGACTGCGGAAAGCAGGATCGAGACAGACATTCTGAAAATTTTCAAAATTGTTTTTCGCATAAAAAACCCCCAAAGTACTCGGACCGTTCGTCCGTAAAAAGGCTCCGATTGCCCGCGGGCTCTTCACTCGCGGGCAATCTTCGCTTAGTTCAAAAGTTCGTTATCAGACAGCCGAAGCCCTGATTTGTCTCAGTCTTTCTTCTTTTTGAGGACGAGAGCGCCTGCGCCGAGGAGAACGACTGCCGCGATAATCGCGCTGCCTGCGCCGATGACGCCGCCGCAACCGCCGGACGCGCCTGCTTCGCCTGCGTCGCCCTTATCGCCTTTTTCACCCTTTTCGCCTTGGGCGCCGGTTGCGCCGGTTTCACCCTTTTCGCCGGGATCGCCCTTGTCGCCCTTGTCACCCTTTTCGCCCTTTTCGCCCTGCGCGCCGGTTGCGCCGGTTGCGCCGACGACGTTGCCGAGGTCTGCGGTCGTGTTATCGGAATAGGTGACGATGAGGTGACCTTGATCGTTGATCTCGAACTTCGTTACGGACTTGCCTGCTTCCGCGGAGCCCGCTACATCGTTCCAAATATCGCCGTCCGTCGAGTATTGAAGTTTGCCTTCGTTGACTCTGAACTGCACTTCCGCGGGCTGAGCGCCGCCCTCGCCGTTGACGGTGATGGAGACGGTCAGATAGAAAGTATCGGTCACATTTTTTCTGCCCTGTCTGTACTTGCCCTCGACCTTGATGGTGGCGGTGTATTCGCCCGCCTTCTGAGCGGTGCCGGAGATGACGTCGTCTTCGAGCGTTACGCCATCGGGAAGCGCGCCTTCGGAGATGCTGTAAGTAATTCCCTGATTGTACTTGGACTGGGTGACGACCTCGGAATTGATGAAGATTTCGACTTCGTCGCCGACGTCGTAGGTGAGTTCGCCGTTAAGTTCGAACGCGGACGCGACGTTGACGGTCACTTGTGCGGAGGAGGTGATCCAACCCGCGACCGCCGCATTGATCGTGAAGGTGTAGGTGCCGGGAGCCGCGGTTGTCGTGCCGCTGAGAACGCCGGTGTTCGCATTGAGGGAAAGCCCTGCGGGAAGATCGCCGGTTACGGAATACTTCACGCTGTTGCCGTTGAGCGCATCCGCCGCAATGCCGACGTTTTCGTTGACGGCAACGCCCTGCTTCGCTTCGACAGTCTTAGCCGTGACGCCGGAGCTCACGCCGTTGCGGTTGCCCATGGTGTTCGCCGCGACATAGAGCACGCGCTGTGCCGCCGTACGGACATAATACCATTGATGATCGTTTTTTACATTGTTGACGAGCACGCACTTCTGCGCCGCGTCCCAGGTGCCGGTCGCCTTACCGCTGAGGCCGTTCGCACCTGTCGAGGTCGCCCTGCCGTCGGGAAGATCGCAACCCGCGCGGAGAAGCATATCCATGTTGTTCTGCTGGATGGCATTGTTACCGTAGTAGTCGGTGACATAGACTCCTTCCCAGCCCCATTCGTCTCTCACGTGTCTCGTGAGCATGTTGTAGTTCGCAACGCCGACCGCACGACCGATTCTGTTATAGGCAACCATTGCGGAGGTTGCGCCGCCCTCTTGCATCGCCATCTGGAATACCTTCGCGTAATCGCCGCGGATCGCGGCTTCGGAAGCCCAGGTGAAGAGGCACTGACGGGAACGGTTCTCTTCCTGATCGTTCAGATACATGTGCTTGACGTAGACGTTGAGGCCTCTCGACTGCGCGCCCTTGACGAACGCCGCCGCGATGTAACCGCCCTGGATGCCGTCCTGGCTGTAATACTCGGTATTGCGTCCTGCGAAGGGCGAGCGGTGCGTGTTCATTGCGGGACCGTAGAGACCCTGCTGATTGTTGAACATACCGAGATTGGCATCGATGATGCCGTATTGATTTGCAAGGTTGACGTTCCAGGTCGAGGAGACGACGGGCGCGTCGCACCAGGTGTAACCGCAGAAGCTGTTGGGGCCGTTCTCGTCCTTCGTTGCCTGTTTATCGATTGCAGGAAGTGCAACCGTGACGTGCGAGCCGTTGCTGAGCAGATCAACCATATCGGAATAGGTGAGCTGATCCATGAACTCCTTCCACTGAGGATCGCTTGCAGGGATACCGGACATGTCGCGCAGTTTCGTTACCACGTCGGAATAATCCGCTTCGTAGGCGTCGTTCTGCGTCCAGCCCTTCATGAGCTCCGCAAGTTCTTCTTTCGTCTTGTACCAATCGTAATGACCTTCTTCCGCGTAAACGGACTTATAATAGTTGTTGCCGTCGTCCGCATAGTCGAGCTGACCGTCGACGCCCGTGGGAACATCCTGGTCAAAGTAAGTCCAATACACCGTCGCCTTGACGAACTCGTCCGCGAGCGTGCGATCCGCTTCGGTGGGAGCCTTCGGATAGGTCCCAACCATGTCCGTACGGCTGAGGAGCGTCATCTTCGCACTATCGTCCTGATTGATTTTGAGGAACGCATCGTCGGTGCCCTTGCTGTGATTTTCACGGATCGTGTCGTAGAAATCGCCGTTGGAATAGAGCGGCAGAATCTCGTTGTGGGAGAAGTCGTCGATCTTGAGGAGCGCCGCTTCGTCGCCGCTGATCGTGAAATCCTTCGAATCGAGAACATTGTGGGAATCCGCCATCACCTTGATGGTGTATTTGCCCTCGTCGAGCTCATAGCCGCGATATTCGTTATCGTTTGCGTCGTTGTAGTCGTACGCCGCGAAATCCTGCACGTTGAAGGAAACGGTGACGTTCGCGGACTGACCGGGACGAAGCATGGGAGATTTCGCATAGCCGACGAGCTGAACCGCGGGCTTCTCGATCTTGCCGCTCGTGTAGGGAGCCGTGATGTAGACCTGGACGACCTCTTTGCCCGCGTAGTTCCCCTTGTTGGTGACTTTGACGGTAGCATAGAGAGTTTCGACCTTGGCGGGCTTATCCTTTTCGGAATTGAAGAGGTCGGGAGTCACAGTCTCTTCGAGCGAGGTCTTTTTCGCGCCCTCAAAGTAGTAGATGTCCGTCAGATCCTGCTCGAACTCGGTGTAGGAAAGGCCGTGCCCGAAGGGATAGACGACTGCATAATTCCACCATTCTTCTGCGGTGCCGAGCGCTTCGCCCTGGGGCTGTTCGCTCACGAGTTTGTGCGTCGTCTTGTTATAGTAGATGGATTCTGCTTCAAGCTCGGCATAAACGGTTTCCCAATATTTATAGCCGAGATAGATGTCCTCTTCGTAGTCGATCCCGTAGTAGCCGTCGCCGCCGACATAGCCGTTGCCCGAGCCGGGCGTGGGCGCCTTTCTCTCCGTGCCGCCGACGTTTACCGTGAGGGTGTCGTCATAGGAATAGAGGTGCTGCGAGCCGACCTGCCGGTTGGTGCCGACGTTCTGCCAGGTGGGATCTGCGGTAAGGTCGCGGTTCCACTCATCGACGAGTTTTCCCGAAGGATTGATCTTACCGTTGAGGATCTTCGCGACCGCTTTCAGCCCCGTCGTGCCGGGACGACCGATCCAAAGAATGGAATTGACCGCCTCGTCGTCGTCGAGATTGCCGAGCTCCATCACGTGGGAGGAGTTGATTATAACCACAATGCGGCTGAAATGCTTCTTGACGTAGGAGATCATCTTCTCCTCACTGTCCGAGAGCATGGAATAATGCTTGTAGGCTTTTTCGCCGTCTGCGTCATACTTATACTCTGTCGTTCTTCCAGAAACGGTGACTTCACCCGTAAAGAGCGCTTCGTGTTCCCAATCGTACTCTACGCCGTCGCCGTCCTTGTTGTCCTCGACCTCGTTGAGCACGGTGGCGTTCTCTGCGCCCTCGCCGCCCGTTCTCGCCAAGATAATCACAGCGGCCTCGCCGTAAAGATCGAGCGAACCTTCCACGGTAGATGAGAATTCCGAATCTTCGGTCGCAAGCGAGGAAGCGCTGTTGCTCGCGCCGCTGTTGCCTGTCGCGGCATAGAAACTTTCGAGCGCAGGATTGACTTTGAATCCCTCTTCTCTGAGCGCCGCGGTCAAGGTGCCGCTCCCGCCGACGATGCTGTCCTGCGATCTGCCAAAGACGCTGATCCGCTCATTTCCGTAGAGAGGGAGCGTGCCGTCGTTCTTCATGAGAACACTGCCTTCCCCTTGGATCTCCTCGTTCAGTTCACGGGCCGCTTCCGTGACTTCCGCCGCGGAGCTGTAATCGGCATTGAACTTTCCCTCAGGGTCCAAAAGCAAAGCCGACGCATTCATTGCATACGGCGAAACCAATGCAAGGCCCGTCAGTAATGCAATCCCACCCAGAAGAGCTTTTTTGGTTCCCTTCCGTTTTAACATAAAGTTTTCCTCCTTAAAAATTTTCTTTATTACGGCGCTCTGCGCTATAATACCTTCTTTGGCGGTGATCAAATCGGCGGTTCCTCGCCTCGCTCTTGCTCGAAGGTCCGCCGCTTCATCCTAACATTCATTATAAAGGATATTTCCCGAAAAGTACATTGCAATTTATCCACAAAACATTGCAATTCGTAGCCATTTTTTGTTTTTTGTGGTGTTTTGACAATTTTTTTGGGTAAATTTTTCGATTATTCCATTTCTTTTTTGAGTATTCCATTCAATTTTATAACGAAATGAACTCCGCCCCGATCGCGAAAATCTTTGCGCCGCGCACAAAACTTTTTTGCAAAACCTCTTGACACTTTTGTGGGAATATGATAGTTTCGTATGCAGGCAGAGGATCTATGACTTATATCATTTCCGACATTCACGGCGAATACGATTTATTTATAAAACTGCTTGAAAAAATAAAGTTTTCTGCGAGCGACAAACTCTACATCTGCGGGGATATCGTCGAAAAAGGAGATCATTCCATAAAACTTGCAAAAATGATTTCCCGCTTGCCGAACGCAAAGTGCATTGTGGGGAATCATGAATACGCATTTCTCAAATATTATTGGGCGCTCATGCAAGAATCGCCGTCCGACCTCGATGAAATATTGAGAAAATTGCAAGCCTATTTCCCCGATGACGGATATTTGCTTGATTGGGAACTCGTCGATTGGTTTGAAGCGTTGCCCTATTATATTGAGGAAGAGGCTTTTATCTGCGTCCATGCGGGGGTCCCGCTCGACAGCGAAGGGTTTATTTTACCCCTTGAAAAAGCGACTCCCGAACAGCTTGTCTACGACCGGACGTTCAAAGAGGAGACCGTCTTGCCGAAGGATGGGAAATGCGTCTTTTTCGGGCATACGCCGACCATCAATATGGGATGGGAAAGCAAAATAAAACCCTATCTCCGCGAAAGCGCGAGAGGAGACAGGGTTTCCGGCTACTATAAAATTCATCTTGATCTCGGAACTTGGATGAGCGGCGTTCTCGGCTGTTTCTCGATCGAAACCTGCCAAACATTCTATGTCCAAAAATAAGAAATATAATATGAACACCCTCGCCTCCCATTTCCTCTCTTTCTCATATAAACAAAAAGCGCCCCAATGGGCGCTGTTCGTTTATGGAGCAGGAAACGGGAGTCGCGCCTTTGGCGGCGCGCCCCGGTGAACAGCACACTGTGCTGTTCAGTTTGCGGGCAGGTACCCGCAAACCATCGCGCTACGCCGCGCGGGGAAGGGCACGGCTTGCGCTTGCCTCCACCCTCGCCTCCCATTTCCTCTCTTTCTCATATAAACGAAAAGCGCCCCAGTGGGCGCTGTTCGTTTATGGAGCAGGAAACGGGAGTCGAACCCGCCGGAACCAGCTTGGGAAGCTGGCGCCATACCGCTAGGCGATTCCTGCATTCTATAACCATTATACCCTAAAACTCGGCGCTCTGTCAAGCGCAAATTTTGCGAGTTTTGGTTTTTTTATAAAAAATCTTGGGAAGTTTTCCACATTTTCTGCCGAATTCGACAGAATAACATAAAAACTCTGTGGAATCGTCACAAGATATTTTATATAATCATGTCAAGCAAGTGAAAAACGGAGGAGGTAAAAGATGAGCCACGCAATTTCTTTGGAGGACTTTAAGGAAGAGATCAAGGATATGCTCTCGGTGTGCTTTGAATGCAATGTCCTGTCGGACGGATCTCAGATTTATATGATCTTCCCAAGCGGACAAACTTTTTGCGTCAAAGTCGGCGAAGACGCCGCTTGATCGCCGCAAAAGAGGACTTACCGAAGAAATGCAGAAGAAAGACGGAAGAAGAAGCAGCCTTGCAGGAGTTTTGCGGGGCTGCCGCTTTTTTCCGCGGCAAGTCCGCTCTTAAAATTTTTCGGGAAAAATAAAAAAATAAAACAAAAACGCTTGATTTCTGCGATTGAATGTGGTACTATAATCAAGCAAGTCGGAAGTTTAGCTCAGTTGGGAGAGCATCTGCCTTACAAGCAGAGGGTC
>CANRNP010000013.1 GCA_947632015.1 uncultured Clostridia bacterium
CCGAACACAGAAGTTAAGCTCTCTCACGCCGAAAGTACTTGGGCTTTGTCCCCGGCAGGATAGGTAGTTGCCACCTTCCAACGAAAAAAGACACCGCAAGGTGTCTTTTTTCGTTGGAAGAAGCCGAGAAAACTTTGCGTACCCCTGCTTTTATTCTTTTGCCCTCTCCCAAGTTGGGAGACAACCTTGCCCTCTCCTTAGGAGGGGGTGGAGCGGTGCCGTTCTCTCAACAGCCCTGCGGGCTGTGAGGGCACCGCGACAGGAGCGTTGGCGCAGACCGCCCGCACGTTCTTTATGGTGTCGAAGGGCGGCACGAGCGGCATAGCCGCGAAGTACGGGGTTTTGGCGGTACCTGCGCCAAAACAGGGGGGTGGTGTCCTTTGTTTCTGATATGCCACCACCTCAGTCACCTTCGGTGACAGCTCCTCCTCAAAGGAGGCGCCAAGAGAACACTGTGGCGAGCCTTCGACGCGAACACAAAAAAGGCGGGGCGGATGCGTGAAACGCATTCGCCCCGCCGCATAAATTCAATCGCCCCGCCGTACAAATTCAATCCTTATTGTCGCCGAGCGGATCGGCTTCGGCGATCTTTTGCGCGATCCTTACAAACGTTTTGGCGTCCTCTTCGCCGATGATCTCCACCGCCGCCCGCGCCAGTGCCAAAGATTGCTCGTGGACCTTCAAAAAAATCTCCAAATTTTCCGTTACAGGGCGGACAAACGTGGTCCGCTTGTCCTCGCCCTCGCATCGTTCGAGCAAATTTTTCCGCACGAGCGCGTCGATGGTGCGGTTCACGAGAGATTTCAACATCTTGGTCGTTTGCGCGATCGTCTTGAACGAGGCGTCCTCGCCCTTCAAATAGTGATGATAGGCGATGTTCATCACGATCGCCTCGTTATAATTCAGTCCCTGCGTGATGCGGTTGTTTTTCAGGACTCCCGTAATGTTCACCCATGCGGTGATGAGCGATTCTTCCAAACTTTGCTGCTCCATCTTTCACCTCGTCCGCTTTGCGACCGCTCATATTATAGAGCGGGAAAGACGAAATGTCAAGAGTTTTCTTGATTTTTGTGCGGAGATGTGATATACTGTCGGCATGGAAATCCCCAAGGACGGCGCAATGCTTTTGAGTTTTCTCAACATGAAGTTGCGCGACGAATATCAAGATCTGGCAAAGCTCTGTGAAGACCTGGAACTCGAAGAAGAAGAGATCAAGGCGAAAATGGGCGCTTTGGGCTACGTTTACGACGCCGCGGCGAACCGTTTTTGTTAGTTATCCACTTATTCACAGTAGAAATGTGGAAAACTCCCGCGAATTACACGGCGTGTGGAAAGAGGTTAAAAGAGAGAACAATGACGCGATACGATATGATGAAGCTGGTCTCCCGCTTCGAAGAATTTTCGGAAGGGGACCTGACTCCCGAAGAGCTCGAAGCCCTTCTCAAAAGCGGCGGAGAGGGGGAAAAGCCGCTCTCCCCCCGCGCGCGGAAAGAGCAATATTTCGAGTTTTACGATGACGTAAAGGATAAATCGCTCAAAAAGCAGGACTGGTGAATTTTTCCGGAGGGCGGGCGTTACGACAGCGGCTTCGTCGGGCGGAAGGCGATGAGCCAGAAGAGGAGCCACAGCGCGCCCACGCCCGCAAGCGAGAGCGCCGCGCGGTAGGCGATCCTGTTCCCCGCGCATAAAAAAAGCAGCAGGTCGAACCCCGAAAGGGCATAGACCGCCGCAAAAACGCCGAAGAGAATGAGTAGGGTGCAACAGATCAGGGTGGTGAGCTTCATAACGGGAAGTTTGCGCAGACGGCGGGCGGATTATGCGGTCAATGCGCCCGTTCTTTGCGCCCGATCCTGTTCTTCCACAGCCTTCCGAGCTGTTGCGCGGAGAGACGGAAACTCCGCGAAAAGGAGATATGCTCCGTATATGTCCCGTCTACGGTGGGGGCGGAAGAGGGGAATTGCCCCTTAAAGGTCTCGAATTGCCGCAGCTGTTCATAGAGCTGCATCGCCGAGTACGCTTCTTTGCCGAGGGGGTAGCCCGCGAGGTCGAGGATAGAGGTGATGAACTCCACGCAGGTATAGGAATCGCGCACGGCAACGCTCTTTTTGCAGGGCACGAGGAGGGCGGAGAGCATGTTATAAACATAGCGGTCGGGATCGGCGTTCATTTCGCCGATCTTTTTCCGTACTCTGGCGACCCCTTCTTCCCCCACGTCCACCGCGCAGACGGCGATCTTCGCGACCCGTTTTCCGTTGATATAGCGTTCGGCGCCTTCGTGGACGAACCCGCCGCAGAAGGGCGTATCCCGTTTCAGCCGCGCGAAGGAATACATCTCCGCAAGGTTTTCGCGGAGCGCAAAAGAGACATGGTTAAACTCTCCGCGGGTGAAAAAGCGGATAAAACTTCCCATTTTATAGGGAGTGTTGGAAAAGACGATATAAAGATATGTATTATTTTCCGCGTCCATTTTTTCCTTTTGCAGGCTTCGGGGCATTCAGCCGATATTTTCGAGCACCAAGCGGTCGAAATCCACCGTCTCCATAAAATCGGAGGGGCGGAACACGACGTGGCGGAATTTTGCGTACTGAAAGAGATGGGGTTTCAAGAGCACGGGCGTGGGGACGTCGAGCCCGTCGCAAATTTCCGCGAGATAGCGGAAGAATGCGGAATAGGTAAACGTCTCGTCCTTCTCATAGGTCGTCTGTTTTAAGATATGACCTTCTTTCAATACTTTTGCCCAAATACGAAGCATGCCTTCATTGTACTCGTTTTTTTCCGAAATTGCAACGCATTTTCCACAAATTTTTGTGCGATGCGGGCAAGTCGGTTGACAAAAGGGGGAAAACAGGATATAATGGGGGCAGGATCGAGCAAGATGCCGTGATTTCCGTAGCAGGGGGATCACGGTCGTCTTATAATTTAATCATCGGCGCGCTCAACAAGGAAACGCGCAAAGGGGTTTGGTTTATGGCAGATCAATTTTATATGACGCGGGAAGGTTACGAGGCGGCAAAAAAGGAGCTGGAATATCTTCAAACGGTCAAGCGCAAAGAGATTGTCGATCGCATCGCCGAGGCGCGCAGCCACGGCGACCTTTCCGAGAACGCCGAGTACGACGCGGCGCGCAACGAACAGGCGGCGAACGAAGGGGAGATCGTCGAACTCGAATACAAAGTAAAGAACGCCGTCATCATCGAGGAGTCGGACGATAATTCGGTCGTCCATATCGGCTCCACCGTGACCGTATGGGACGAAGATCTCGGCGAGGAAGTTACCTATACCATTATGGGCACCACCGAAGTGGATCCCATGAACAACGTGATCTCCAACGAATCGCCCGTGGGCGCGGCGCTTCTCCGCCATAAGAAGGGGGAAGAAGTGTTCGTCAAGGCGCCCGGCGGCGAATATAAGCTGGTGATCCGCAAGATCGATTGAGGAAACGGTTATGCAAGAGAATGAAACGCCCGTCTCCGAAGAGGAGCTGCACGAGCAGGCGCGCATCCGCCGCGAAAAGCTCGAAAAACTCGCCGCCGAGGGCAACGATCCCTACCGGAAAACAAAGTATCCCGTCACCGCGCATTCGCGCGAGGTGAAGGAGCATTTCGAAGAATTCGAGGGAAAGGAAGTTTCCGTCGCGGGGCGGCTCATGTCCCGCCGCGTGATGGGGAAGGCGTCCTTTTCGCATATTTCCGACCGCGACGGGCTCATACAGGTGTATCTCACCCGCCAGGACATCGGCGAAGAGACGTATGCCGCCTATAAAAAAGATTACGACATCGGCGACATCGTCGGGATAAAGGGGTTTGTGTTCAAAACGCAGACGGGGGAGATCACCGTCCACGCCACCCATCTCGAAATGCTGTCGAAGGCGCTTCTGCCCCTGCCCGAAAAATATAACGGCTTGCAGAACCAGGACATGAAGTACCGTCTGCGCCACGTCGATCTCATCATGAACCAGGACGTGCGCGAGACCTTTTTCAAGCGGACGAGGATCATCAGGGCGATCCGCGATTTCCTCGACGAACGGGGATTTTTGGAAGCGGATACCCCCATCCTTCTTCCTCTCGAAATCGGCGCGGACGCCCGCCCCTTCAAGACCCACCACAACGCGCTCGACCTCGATATGTATCTGCGCATCGAGACGGAACTCTACTTGAAGCGGCTCATCGTGGGCGGATTCGAAAAAGTTTACGAAATGGGGCGCATCTTCCGCAACGAGGGAATGGACGCGAAGCACAACCCCGAATTCACGACCGTGGAGATCTATCAGGCATATGTTGATTACCGCGAGGTGATGGACTTTGTGGAAGATCTCTACCGCTATGTCGCAACGGCGGCATGCGGCACGACGAAAATCTCCTATCAGGGCGTGGAGCTTGACTTTTCGAAGTGGGAACGGCTCACGATGACGGAGGCGGTGAAAAAATATTCGGGCGTGGACTTTGAAAAAATATCTTCGGACGAAGAGGCGCAGGCAATCGCGCGCGAAAAAGGGGTGGAGTTCGAAAAGGACAAGAGCACCAAGGGGCACATTTTAGCAGAATTTTTCGATGCGTTCGTCGAGGACAAGCTCGTAAGCCCCACTTTTATTTACGATTATCCCGTGGAGATCTCTCCCCTTGCCAAGCGCAAGCCGGACGATCCCTCGATGACCGAACGGTTCGAATACTTTATGATGGGCATGGAGATGGGCAACGCCTTCTCCGAACTCAACGATCCCATCGACCAGAAGAAGCGCATGGAGGCGCAGGCGGCGAAGAAGCGGGCGCAGGGCGCCAACGCGCAGGTGGACGAGGACTTTATCGACGCCTTGGAGCACGGAATGCCCCCTACGGGCGGGCTGGGGCTCGGCGTAGACCGCCTTGTAATGCTCCTCACCGACAGCCCCACCATCCGCGACGTGCTTTTGTTCCCGACGATGAAGCCGAAGAAATAAAGCGCGCTTTGCGGCAAAAAAGGACACTTTATGGACGCTCGCATTACAAAATCAAGACTTTCGAATCTGCTCTCCTATGATTGGCTGAAAATTATTTTGGCGATCGTGGCGGCTGTCTTTGCGATCTGCGTCTTTTTTACCACGGTCCAAACGCGCCCCCGCGAAAACCAGGTGTTCACCGTGTACGGCTACCGCGAACTCAACGCGGCGAGCGGCGCGGCGGACCTCATGGAGAAGCTCCTCAAAGAGGGGGTTTTTTCCTACGACATTTTGGACGCGCAGCAGGAGACCTTCGGCACGGGGCAATATGCCGAAACTGCCTTTGCCGCCCGACGCAGCGCGGGGCAGGGCACCGTTATGTTCACGACGACCAACCGCACCGACGCGGACGATCCCTCCAAGACGGTCATCTCCGAATTTTTGGGAGGAGAGATGCACGGCTTGGCGCTCGACCTCGACGTCTACATCGCCGATTGCGAAAACTACCTCATCCGCTTTTTCGGCGAAAAGTGGAGACAGGGCGAGCTCGACCGCGCGGAAGCGGAAGAATGCTTTCTCAGGCGCAACGAAAAGGACCGCAGATACCGCTCGGAGGAGAAAAAACAAGCGGGCATTCTGCAAGAATACGAACGGCTCGAAAAGTTGCGCGAAGATTATTCGTATATCCTTACCAAGATCGGGGACGGGACCCTTTCGTTCGTGAGCGTGAACGATGAAAACGGGACGTCCCGCGTGAAGGCGTTCGCGCTCGGAAAACTCGCCGGGCTGAGAGATTTTTACTATTATTCCGAGGAGACGGACGGCGTCACGGTCACGACCGCCGCAAACGTCTGCATGTTCGTTTTAAGCAACGACCGCGACGCGGGAAGAAGCGCTTACGCCGTGGAGAACGATCTGCGCTACGAGACGTTTTCCTTTTTGCGGGCGCTCATCGAGCGGTTCGGCGTCCTTTCATGAACACGGAATGCCGCATCGCGCAAATGCTCCGCGCGCAGAAGAAGCACGTCTCTTTCCACACCCCCGGACATAAACGCGCCGGGGCGGACATCACGGAGCTGAGCTATTCCGACTGTCTCGTCTCTCCGTGCGGCGTGCTCGACGGAGCGCAGAAAGACATTGCGCGGATCTTAGGCGCCGAGCGCAGTTTTATGCTCACGGACGGCAGTACATCGGGCATTTTTTCGATGCTCGCCTGTCTGCGGGCGGCGGGAAAGACCTCCGTCGCCGTTTCGGGGTTTTCCCATCCGAGCGTGTTCCACGCCTGCGCCGCGCTGGGGCTCACCGCCGCCGTGATCGACCGAAAAACGGCTTACGGCATGCCCGTCCAGCCCTCCGCGGAGGAAGCCGCGGCGGTCCTTTCCGGAGCGGACGCCCTTCTTTTGACGTCGCCCGATTATTACGGCAATTTTCCCGACCTGAAAAAGGTCTCAGCGCTTTGCGCCGCGCAAGGCAAGCCCCTTCTCATCGACGGCGCGCACGGCGCGCATTTGCATTTCGATCCCGCGCACTATGCGGGGACGTATGCCGATCTTTGGGTGGACGGCGTGCACAAATCTTTGCCGGCGCTCACGCAGGGCGCGGTCGTCTCCGCAAAGTTACGCGCATGGGGAGAGCTGTTGGAGCGGGCGGTAAAGCTCTTCCGCACGACCTCTCCCTCCTATCCCATCCTGGCGAGCGTGGAATACGCCGTGAAGTATCCCGAAAACGCGAAGATCGAGGCTTTGGCGGAAAAGTTCAAGCGGGAGCACGGGTGCTGTCCGAATGCCGATTGGAGCAAAATTTTAGTACCGTTCGGCGATTTTTGTGACGAAGCGCAGAGTTTTATCGAGGCGCACGGGGTATATCCCGAATTCAACGACGGAAACTATCTCATGTTCTATCTCTCCCCCTGCACGAAGGCGGGGGAGCTGAAAAAGTTGGGGAAGCTGCTGAAAAAGTTGCCGCGGCGCGAGATCGCAAAGGACGCGCCCGCGGGGATCATTCCCATGTATTCGGAGGAGATGTGAAACAACTTTTGCACGCGACAACCGCATACCGGGCGATCGGGGAAGAGGCGCCGCGCGCGGCGCTGGTGGTTTTCCCGGACGGAAAATATCTGCGGGAGCTTCTCCGCGAGTGCGCAAAGGCGTTTTTCCGGGCGGAAGGGCGGGTCGCGGAGCTCATCGAAGAGGAGCATTTTGCCGACTGCCTGTTCTTTCCCGCCGCGGGGGAGCGGCTGAGCGCGGACGACTGCGCCGCCATCGTGGAAGAGAGCTTGCTCGCCCCCACGGAGGGCGGAAAGAAGCTCTTCGTGCTCGACCGGATCGACGAGGCTTCGGCGCTTGTCCAGAATAAGCTCCTCAAAATCCTCGAAGAGCCGCCCGCGGGCGTGTCGTTTTTGCTCGGCGCGCAGGCGGATCTCTCCGTGCTTCCCACCGTGCTCTCGCGCGTGAGAAAGTACGCCGAGGCGCCCTTTGCGGAGGAAGCGATCGAGCGGGCGTTACAGCGGAAATATCCCGACCGCGAAGTCGCGCAGGCGGCGGGCGCGAGCGGGGGAATTTTTTCCGCCGCGGAAACTTTTTTAAGGGACGGGGGCGAAGAATTTGCCCTTGCAAGGCGGTTTTTGACCCTGAAAGAGAGCGAAACGCTCTGCCGCGAGATCGGCGAAAGAAAGGAAAAGCAGGAGTTTTTGGCGGCGTTGAAGAGCTTGCTCAGGGATATGCTCATGGCAAAAGCGGGGCAGACGCGGTACGTCCGCACGCCCGCGGCGGTGACGGACCTTCCCATGGGCGCGATCGTCGCCGCGATCGGACTCGTCGGCGAGGCGGAAAAGCAGATCCGCTTCAACGCAAATTTCGCAAGCTGTCTGTATGTGCTTGCATGTTCCATCAAAGAGGAGAAAGAAAAGTGGCAAAAGTTGTCGTCATAAAATTCAATGGGAATTGCAAACCCTACTACTTTACGTCGGGCGGGCTCGAACTCAAACGCAAACAGGGCGTGATCGTGGAAACTTCCCGCGGGACGGAATACGGCGTCGTCGTGGAGCCGGAATGGGAGGCGGAAGTTACCACCCCCTTAAAGCCCGTGCTCCGCATTGCGACGGAGAAAGATCTCGAAACGGTGCGCTATAACGAATCGCGCAGGGAAGAGGCGATCAGGATCTGTAAGGAGAAGGTCGCCGCCCGCGGGCTGCAAATGAAGATCATCGCCTGCGAATTCACTTTCGACGGGAGCAAGGTCATCTTCTATTTTTCCGCCGAGGGAAGGGTGGATTTCCGCGAACTCGTAAAAGATCTTGCCTCGGTGTTCCATATCCGCATCGAGCTCAGGCAGGTCGGCATCCGCGACGAAACGCGCATTTTAGGCGGCGTCGCCCCCTGCGGCAGGGAATGCTGCTGTGCGAGCTGTATGCCCGATTTCCGCAAAGTGTCCATCAAAATGGCGAAAAACCAGGGGCTCTCCCTCAATCCCACCAAAATCAGCGGGCTTTGCGGCAGGCTCATGTGCTGCCTCTCCTACGAGAACGACTATTACGCGGGCGCCTTCAAAAAGATGCCCAAGATCGGCTCCACGGTCGGCACGCCCGAAGGACCGGGCACCGTCATCACCACGAACATGCTCAACATGCAGGTCCGCGTGAAGATCGAAAAGGAGGGCAGTCTCTTCTATCGCGATTTCCCCGTGGAGGAACTCAGCTTCAAACGCCCCGCCGAGAAGCCCGAAAAAGACGACGAGGACGACAAAATTCCCGAAGAATAAAAAAATTCGGCGAAATACCTTTACGAAACACAAATCTTGTGATATAATGTTTGCAAGATTTTTATGGAGGTGTCGCTATGGCTCACAAGATCAGTGACGCATGCGTTTCCTGCGGCGCGTGTGCCGATACTTGCCCCGTTGGCGCGATCGCACCCGGCGATACGACGTATGTCGTCGATCCCGACGTTTGCATCGACTGCGGCGCATGCGAGGACGGTTGCCCCACGGGAGCGATCGAAGCCGAATAAGATCGGAAGGATGAGGGCGCTCGGCGCCCTTTTTCTTTACGCCGCGGTCTGAGGCGCCCTTTCGGGCGCGGATATTGAGAGCAAAAAATGGAAACGATCGAATCCCTTCTTATCGGAGACTTCCGCATCATTCAGGATACCTCGCTGTACCGCTTCACTTCGGACAGCGTGCTCCTTTCCCGTTTTCTTCGCGCGAAGGCGGGGGAGCGCGTCGCCGATTTCTGCGCGGGGAGCGGGATCGTCGGGCTGCACTTTTTTGCCGAGAACAAAGGGGTGGAGCGTGTCACTCTCTTCGAAATGCAGAAGGAGCTTGCGGAGATGAGCCGCCGCACCGTGGCGCTCAACGGGCTCGGAGAGCGGTTTTGCGTGGAGAACGTGCGGTTGCAGGAGATCCCCGCGGTCTATACCGAGGCGTTCTCCCTCATTCTGTGCAATCCGCCCTATGAGCGCGGCGGCTTCGAAAACGCGGACGCGGGCAAGGCGGTCTGCCGCAAAGAACTCTCCCTTTCGCTGGAAGAGCTATGCGCCGCCGCAAAGCGCTGTCTGAAATTCGGGGGGAGATTCGCGTTGATCCACCGCGCGGACAGGATCTCGGAGGTGCTCTGCGCGTTGCACGCCTGCAATCTGGAACCCAAGAAATTGCAATTCGTCGCGGGGAAAGAGGGCGATAGGCCGTACGCCGCGCTCGTCGCCGCCGTCAAGGGCGGAAGGGCGGGCGTGGAGGTGCTTCCCACCGCCGTGAACGAAAAAAGGAGAGACGTATGATCAGTTTTGTGGCAACCCCCATCGGGAATTTGAAGGATATTACCCTTCGCGCGCTCGAAGTGCTGAAAGGCGCGGACGTCATCTTTTGCGAGGACACCCGCCATACCATAAAACTGCTCTCCGCATACGGCATTTCCAAGCCCCTTCTTTCCTGCCATAAATTCAACGAGCGGGAAGCCGCGGAAAAAATTTTGTCCGCCTCCCGCGCGGGGAAAGAGGTCGCCGTCGTGACCGATGCGGGCATGCCGGTCATCTCCGATCCGGGGAACCTCGTTTGCCGCGCCCTGAAAGAGGCGGGGGAGCCCTATACCGTTTTGCCCGGCGCGTGCGCTTTCGTCTGCGCGCTCGTTCTCTCGGCGATGCCCGCCGAACGCTTCACCTTCGTGGGCTTCCTTCCGGATAAAAAGGGGGAGCGGCAGGAGCTGTTGAAGCGCTATCGCACCTGCCGCGAAACGCTCATCTTCCACGCCGCGCCCCAGGACGTCGAAAAGACGATCGCGGATCTGTATGCCGTTTTCGGCGAACGCCGCGCCTGCGCCGTGCGGGAGATCAGCAAGATCCACGAGGAGAGCCTCTCATTTTTGCTCTCCGAAGGGCTTGCGGGCGAAAAACGCGGCGAATACATCCTTCTCGTGGAGGGAGCGGAGGAGGAAGAGAATCCTTACTGCCGCCTTACGCCGCGCGAGCATGTCCGGAAGTACATGGAAGAGGGGATGGACAGGAAGGAAGCCTTGAAACGGGCGGCAAAGGACAGGGGGGTCCCGAAGAGCGAACTGTATAAAGAGACGCTCGACCCCGACCGTTTGGAATAAAACCCTTGCATTTTACGGTGCAATCGGTTATAATGAAATTATGCTTTTGGAATGCTTTGGAAAAATCGGGGAATTCCGTGCGGTAAAACTGCTGCGCGCCTTTTTGCAGTCGGGTTTTTTCCTCGCTCTGCTCGTCCTGCTCATGGTCTGCGCCAACCTCTTTTCGTTGGAGCTCCCCGTGTTCTATATTTATTTTGTTTTCGGGGTGGCGATCGCTCTGTTTGACGACGATCTCCTGCTCTTTCTCCCCGTGTTTTTATGTTGCTATCTTTCGATCTCCGCCGTCAATAACCCCGTCTCGTCCGATTCCGCCTTTCACGACCCGAATTTTATCTTACAGCTCGTGTTTATCATTTTGGCGATGTCCGTCCTCATGATCGCGCGTCTCATCGTGGTGCTCATGCGGGGGAAGAAGAAAAAGGTCCCCGCGCTCGCCGTCGGGTTCGGCGCGCTGGGGCTCGCCTATGTGCTTGCGGGCGCGTTCAGCAATTATTACGATCTCCGCACCGTCCTCTTCGGGTTTACGCAGATCGTCTCCCTTTCGGGGCTGTATTTCCTCTTTTATTTCGGAGTGGACTGGGAAAAGCGCCCCAAAGAAAATTTTGCCCTCTTGTTCTCCCTTCTGGGCGTGGGGCTCGTGATCGAAGTTTTCGGCATGTACTATCATACGGGCGAATTCGCGGCGTTTCTCCACGGCGGATCCGTGGACAGGGGGAAGCTCTTTACGGGATGGGGAATGTACAATAACGTCGGATGCGCCCTCGCGATGTGCGCCCCCGCGCCCTTCTACCTTGCCGTTACCAAAAAGCGCGGCTATCTGTACGTCCTCCTCGCGGTATTTCTCTTCGGTGGGGTCGTTTTAACGCAGAGCCGCGGCTCCATGCTGTTCGGCGGGATCGCCTTTCTCGTCGGGCTCGTCGCCATGATCGCGGCGAGCAAGGGGATCGTGCGGGTCAAAAATGCCGCCGCGGCGGGAGGCGTCGCCGCCGTGCTCATCATCGTCTTGTGCGTGCTGCTGTGCATTCCCGCGTTCGGCGGGGCGGTAAAGGAACTCTTTTCGGACGTGTTCAGCAAGGGGATCGATGATAACGGCAGGTTCGAGATCTATCTGAACGGGTTCGAACAGTTCAAAAAAGCGCCCTTCTTCGGCGTGGGGTTCTACCGTTGCACCGCGCCGCAGTGGGGGCAGGATATTATCCCGCAGGATTTCTTCCTTCCGCCCCGCTATCACGATACATACGTCCAGCTCCTGGCATCGGGCGGGATCTTCGCGCTCGCTTGCTATCTTCTGCACCGTGCGGAAACGGTCGCCCTCTTCTTCCGCAACGTCACTTTGGAAAAGATCTTTATCGCCGTAAGCATTTTCTCGCTCATTCTCACGAGCTTTACCGATTGCCATTTCTTCAACTTCGGTCCGGGCTTGTTTTACGGAGCGATGCTTGCGTACGCGGAGGGCTATACCGAAAAGAGCGAGGCGGAAGCCCGCGCCTGACCCGCCTTTCCCCAAAGAGAAAAATGAAATCCCCCCCGAAGCTCGCGCTCCGAGGGGGATTCCTATAATGATAAGGGGGAAAATTATGAGCAATGTTTTTTATGCTTTTATTATACGTTTCGTTTCGACAAAAGTAAATAAAAAATTTCGTTTTCCAAAAAAATTTATTTTTTTAGTTCTGCTATCACATTTTGAAAAAAGTTATCAAAGAAAACAAAAAAAGTGTAGAAATGTACCGTTTTTCGAATACGTTACAGAAATTTGCAGAGAAAACAGCCGAGCACGAGCGCCGCAAAATTCGAAAAAAGCGCAATGAGGATGGGCTTTGCCGTCTTTTTTTTCGTGCCCGCGAAGTAGACGGCGGAGATGTAGAACACCGTTTCGCTCGAACCGTAGGCGACGCACGCGCAACGGGCGATGTAGCTGTCGGCGCCGTAGGAGGCGAAAATTTCGGAGAGAAGCGCCGTGGAACCGCTCCCCGAAAAGGGCTTTAAGAGCGCGAGTTTGGAGATTTCGGGCGGAATGCCGAGCGCGCGGAAAAAGGGGGCGAGCAGGTCCGTCAGGGCGGAGGCGAGCCCGCTCGCTTCGAAGAGCTCCGAGAGCATGAGCATCGCAGCGAGGTAGGGAAAGAGGGAGAGAAGGAGAGGTATGGCTTCCTTCACACCGTCGGCAAAGCAGTCGTAGAGCTTTATCTTCTTTATGAGCGCATAGATAAAGAGCGCGACAAAGAGGGCGGGGACGATCGCGGAGAAGAGCTTCATGATCTGCGCTTGCGCGTGAGAAAGACGAGAAGGGCGCCGAGCAGGGTGGAAAAGAGGGTGGCGAGCAGAGTGGGAAGGAAGATGTCGGCGCTGCTCCCGGAGCCGTAGGAAAGGCGCAGGGCGATCACCGTCGTGGGGAGCAGTTGCAGGCTCGTGGCGTTGAGCACGAAGAGCATGTCGGCGGCGTAGTTCTCGCCCGCGGCGCAAAACCTTTCGGCGGCCCTTTTTCCGAGGGGAGTGGGCGCGCCGGGGAGCCCCAAAAAGTTGGCGGAGAGGTTGCAGCTCGCCAGCATGAGCGCCTCGCGGTCGTTCGAGCGGAAGAGCTTTTTCGCCGCGGGGAAAACGGCGCGGGAGAGCTTTTCGGAGAGCTTGCTCCGTTCTGCCACCTTAAAAAATCCCAGCCAAACGCTGTAAACCGCGAGCAGGGAGAGGGTGAGCGTAGCCGCCTTCTGTCCCCCGCTGAGAAGGGCGGAGAGGAAGCCTTCGGGGTCGAGAAAGAGCATAATGCCCGCCGAAAATAAAAACACAATGGCAAAAATTCCGTTCATTTTCTATTTTGTATGCGGGCGGCGGGAAGGATATGCGGGCGGCGCGGCGCGCGAAGAAAAATTTTCGAAAAAAATATCCTTTTCCGTCCGCAAAAAAGTTGCTTTTTTAAGAAAGCATACTATAATATTCTTTCGGAAAAAAGAGGAAGAAGATGAAAGATCTCACAAGGGGCAACCCTTTTCGTCTCATTTTGCTGTTCGCGCTCCCCGTGTTCTTCGGTTGCGTCTTTCAACAGCTTTATAATATGGCGGATACGGTCATCGTCGGGCGGACGGTGGGCGCGGACGCGCTTACGGGCGTCGGTTCGACGGGCGCGATCACCTTTCTCGTGCTCGGCTTTGTGAACGGGCTCACGACGGGGTTCGGCGTAAAGATCGCACAGCACTACGGCGCGGGGGACAAAGCGGAGATGCGCCGCGCCATCGCCATGAGCATTTCGCTCGGCGCGATCCTCACGGTCGCGCTCACCGCCGCCGTCGTGCCCTGCACGGCGCCGCTCTTGCGGCTCATGAACACCCCGCCGCAGTATTTCGATTACGCAAAATACTATCTCCTCGTCATCTTTTCGGGGATCGGCGCTTCCGTCCTCTATAACCTCGGCGCAAATATCCTGCGCGCCGTGGGCGACAGCAAGACCCCGCTCTTCTTTCTCGTGGGGGCGGCGGTCCTCAACGTGGGGCTCGATCTCGCCTTTATCCTCGGCGGGAAGATGCACTATTGCGGCGCGGCGCTCGCCACCGTGCTCAGCCAGCTCCTTTCGGGGGCGCTGTGCTTTTGCTATATGTTCAAACGGTATCGGGAATTGCGGTTGAGCCGCTCGGATTTTGCATGGAGCTTTTCCCGCGCGGGCGGGCTCCTTGCCGTGGGATTTCCGATGGCGTTGCAATTTTCCATCACCGCCATCGGCTCCATCATCCAGCAGTCCGCGCTCAACGGGCTCGACGCGTCCTATCCGGGCGCGGTCACCGCTTATGCCGCCGCGAACAAGATCGACCAGTTCGCGAGCCAGACGTTCGTCGCGATCGGCGCCGCCATGGCGACGTATGTCGGGCAGAACACGGGCGCCGGCGAATTTAAGAGGGTGAAGAGGGGCGTGTTCGTCGGAATGGTCTATTCCGCCGCTTCCGCCCTGATCGGGTTTGCGTTCTGCGCGGGGCTCTGCCATCCGCTCATGATGCTCTTCCTCAAAACGGAATCGGGTGAGACCGTGGGGCAGTATCTGCAAGAAATCCTCGGCTACGGGCGCGAATATCTGCTCTTCCAGAGCAGTTGCTATCTGCTTCTCGGCGTTATTTACGTCTTTCGGAACGCCTTGCAGGGAATGGGCAAGAGCGGCGTTACCACTTTTGCGGGCGTAACCGAGCTCGCGGGGCGCGCCCTCACGGCGTTTGTGTTCGTGCGGCTGTGGGGATTCGCTGGCTTTTGCGTTTCGAACGCCACCGCATGGCTGTTTGCGGATATTTTCCTCATCGTCACCTATCTTTTCGTCCTGCACGGGCGGAAGAAACGCACCCGTTACAAACGCGATCTTTCCCGGCTTCCGTCCGCCGTCTGAACTTTGCGGGAAATCGAAAAGGGAGGCATGCTTGCCTCCCTTGCTTTTACGCTTTGGTTTCGCCGTTTTCTTTCGCGCACGAAATCAAGCAAAAAAACGGAAAAGTTGAGGGGGCGGTGGGAAAAGCGTTCCTGTTTTTTTCAAAAAGTTGCCTTTTGGCGAAAAAATTACCGCGAAAGACTTGAAATTTCCATGCGAATGTTGTACAATAGCGTTCGGATAAATCCGCAAAAATCAGGAGGAATAGATTTCATGGCAAAGAAGTATTGTTATCTTTTTACCGAAGGTAACGCGAACATGCGCGAGCTTCTCGGCGGCAAGGGCGCGAACCTCGCGGAAATGACCAACATCGGGCTCCCCGTTCCGCAGGGCTTCACCATTTCCACCGAGGCGTGCACCCAGTATTATGAGGACGGCAAGCAGATCAATCCGGAGATCCAGGCGGAGATCATGGAGTACATCGACAAGATGGAGCACATCACCGGCAAGAAGTTCGGCGATCTCGAAAATCCTTTGCTCGTCTCCGTCCGTTCGGGCGCGCGCGCATCCATGCCCGGCATGATGGATACCATCCTCAACCTCGGTCTCAACGAGAAAGTCGTGGAAGTCATCGCGAAAAAGTCGAACAACCCCCGCTGGGCTTGGGACTGCTACCGCCGTTTCATCCAGATGTTCTCCGACGTCGTGATGGAAGTGGGCAAGAAGTACTTTGAAAAGCTCATCGACGAAATGAAGGCGAAGAAGGGCGTTACGCAGGACGTCGAGCTCACGGCGGAAGATCTCAAAACCCTCGCCGGGCAGTTCAAAGAAGAATATAAGGCGAAGATCGGCAAAGACTTCCCCTCCGACCCCAAAGAACAGCTCTTCGAGGCGATCAAGGCGGTATTCCGTTCGTGGGACAACCCCCGCGCCAACGTCTACCGTATGGACCACGACATTCCTTACAGCTGGGGCACCGCGGTCAACGTGCAGATGATGGCATTCGGCAACATGGGCGACAACTGCGGCACCGGCGTTGCGTTCACCCGTAACCCCGCCACCGGCGAAAAGGGGCTCATGGGCGAATTCCTCACCAACGCACAGGGCGAGGACGTCGTCGCGGGCGTGCGTACGCCCATGCCCATCTCCCAGATGGCGGAAGTGTTCCCCGAAGTTTACAGGCAGTTCCAGGAAGTTTGCAAAATCCTCGAATCCCACTACCGCGATATGCAGGATATGGAGTTCACCGTCGAGAACGAGAAGCTCTATATGCTCCAAACCCGTAACGGCAAACGCACGGCGGCGGCGGCGATCAAGATCGCGTGCGACCTCATCGACGAAGGCATGATCAGCGAAGAGGAAGCCCTCATGCAGATCGACGCCAAGTCTCTCGATATGCTCCTTCATCCCCAGTTCGACCCCAACGCCTTGAAGCAGGCGGAAAAGAACGTCGTCGGCAAGGGCATCGCGGCGTCTCCCGGCGCGGCGGCAGGCTCCATCGTGTTCACCGCGGAGGACGCCGTGAAAGAGGGCAAGAAGGGCAAGAAAGTCGTGCTCGTGCGCCTCGAAACCTCTCCCGAAGACATCGAGGGCATGAAGTATGCGCAGGGCATCCTCACCGTGCGCGGCGGACAGACCTCTCACGCGGCGGTCGTTGCCCGCGGCATGGGCACCTGCTGTGTCTCCGGTTGCGGCGACATCAAGATGGACGAAGAGAACAAGCAGTTCACCCTCAAAGGCAAGACCTATCACGAGGGCGACGGCATCTCCCTCGACGGCTCCACCGGTAACATTTACGATTGCATCATTCCCACCGTTCCCGCAGACCCCAACAGCGGCTATTTCGGACGCATCATGGAGCTCGCGGATAAATACAAGGCGCTCGGCGTAAGAACGAACGCGGATACCCCCAAAGACGCGAAGCAGGCGGCGGCGTTCGGCGCGCAGGGCATCGGGCTCTGCCGTACCGAGCACATGTTCTTCGATCCCGCCCGTATCGGCGCTTTCCGCGAGATGATCTGCGCGGACACCGTGGAAGAGAGAGAGGCGGCGCTCGCGAAGATCGAGCCCATGCAGCAGGCGGACTTCGAAGGATTGTTCGAGGCGCTCGGCGGCTATCCCGTCACCATCCGTTTCCTCGATCCTCCGCTCCACGAGTTCGTTCCCACCGAAGAAGAGGACATCAAGGCGCTCGCAAAGGCGCAGGGAAAGACGGTCGCGCAGATCAAGCAGATCATCTCCGACTTGCATGAATTCAACCCGATGATGGGTCACCGCGGTTGCAGATTGACGGTAACGTATCCCGAAATTGCGGTCATGCAGACCAAAGCCGTCATCAAGGCGGCGATCGCCGTCCAGAAGAGGGGCGTCAAGGTCATTCCCGAAATTATGATCCCGCTCACGGGCGAAGTCAAAGAATTGAAGTTTGTCAAAGACATCGTTGTGAAAACGGCGGACGAAGTCATCAGACAGGCGGGCGTTACGCTCAAATACGAAGTCGGCACGATGATCGAGATCCCGCGCGCCGCGCTCACCGCGGACGAGATCGCAAAAGAAGCGGAATTCTTCTGCTTCGGCACCAACGACCTCACCCAGATGACCTTCGGCTTCTCTCGCGACGATGCAGGAAAGTTCCTTCCCGCATATTATGCGAACAAGATCTACGAGAGCGATCCCTTCGCCCGTCTCGATACGGTCGGCGTCGGCAAGCTCATGAAGATGGCGGTAGACCTCGGCAAGGGCACCCGCAAAGAGCTCCACTGCGGCATCTGCGGCGAGCACGGCGGCGATCCTTCGTCCATCGAGTTCTGCCACAACATCGGTCTCAGCTATGTTTCCTGCTCGCCCTTCCGCGTTCCGATCGCGCGCCTTGCGGCAGCTCAGGCTAACATCAAGAATCCGAGAAAGTAAATCTTGCCGCAAGGCGAAGCGTACCGCCGAACGACAATGAAAGAAATTGCGAACGCCCTCCCGTTTCGGGAGGGCGTAGCTTTTATGAGGCGGTCTCGCTTTAAGCGGCAGCTCAGGCTAACATCAAGAATCCGAGAAAGTAAGTAAGTTCACGAAAATTTTTGGCGCCGCGGCATTGCCGCGGCGCCAAATCTTTTCCGTGAGGGGTTGGGTTACGGATTTCATGGAACGTTATCGCCCGCGTGCGGTCTGCCTTGTCAAACAAGAAGCCGCAAGTATGCGGCAAATTGTGTCCCGCAGCGAAGAAGCGTGGTTCTTCTCGCGGAAAGAGTTTCACAAAATTTTTCTTTGCAGAAAAATTTTCGTGAGTGGTTGGGTTGCGGTTTTCATGGAACGTTATCGCCCGCGTGCGGTCTGCCTTGTCAAACAAGAAGCCGCAGGTATGCGGCAAATTGTGTCCCGCAGCGCAAAATGGCGATTTTGCTCGCGGAAAGAGTTTCACAAAATTTTTCTTTGCAGAAAAATTTCCGTGAGGGGTCGGGTTACGGATTTTATGAAACGTTATCGCCCGCGTGCGATTTGCCTTGTCAAACAAGAAGCCGCAGGTATGCGGCAAATTGTGTCCCGCAGCGCAAAATGGCGATTTTGCTCGCGGAAAGAGTTTCACGAAATTTTTCTTTGCAGAAAAATTTTCGTGAGGGGGTCGAGTTACGGTTTTTATGGAACCTGTCGCCCACATGCGGTCTGCCTTGTCAAACAAGAAGCCGCAGGTATGCGGCAAATTGTGTCCCGCAGCGAAGAAGCGTGGTTCTTCTCGCGGAAAGAGTTTCACGAAAATTTTTCTTTGCAGAAAAATTTTCGTGAAGGGTTCGGTTACGGTTTTCATGGAACGTGTCGCCCGCGTGCGGTCTGCCTTGTCAAACAAGAAGCCGCAGGTATGCGGCAAATTGTGTCCCGCAGCGCAAAATGGCGATTTTGCTCGCGGAAAGAGTTTCACGAAAATTTTTCTTTGCAGAAAAATTTCCGTGAGGGGGTTGGATTGCGGTTTTCATGGAACGTTATCGCCCATATGCGGTCTGCCTCGCCTTAGACCGATGAAAAAACGCGCCCCGAAAGTTTCCGCTTTCGGGGCGCGTTCGCTTGCAGAAAATCGATCACCTGTGGTTGTTGTAGGGCGCGTTGTAAACGTCGTCGGGGTCGAAATGGAATTGCGGGATCCCGTTGCGGTCGTAAGTGATCTTCATCACATGGGCGTGGCGGTTGTAATCGTAGAGCGAATCGCCCGAAATATCCTTATAGTCGCGGAAGTGGAGCACGCAGAGCTGTTCGCCGTAGTCGCCCTCCACAAAGCAGTTGTGCCCCGGTCCGTAAATTTTGAGGGATGCGTCCGTTTGGAACACGGGTTCGGGATATTTCTTCCAGCTCTCTTTGAGCAGAGGATCGTCGCAGGCGTCCATTTCGAGGAGCCCCATGCAGTAGTTCGAGTCGGTGCGGGCGGCGGAAAAGCTCACGAAGATCTTATCCGCATGTTTCAACACGGCGGGACCCTCGTTCACATGCTCGCCTCCGCCTTTCTCCCAGTCGTAATCGGGCTGGGTGATCAAAACCGATTTTGTGGCGAGTTCGAAGGGGGTTTTCATCTCGGCGATGTAGAGGTTGGAAGAGGTGGGCTTCTGCGCCCAGATCGCATACCACTTCCCGCCCGTTTCGAATACGGTCATATCGAGGGACATGCCGCTGTTGTTGGAGAAGGTGTCCTTCTCCGCCGCCTTGATCTTTCCCATATATTCCCACGGGTCGTGCATGGGGTCGTCGCCCGTACAGCGGAGGGCGTAGCACTTGATGTCCCACGCGCCGTTTTCGCTGGCGGCGTAATAGATGACCCATTCGCCCATGATATGGTGGATCTCCGGCGCCCAAACGTGCTGGGTGCCGCTCGGCGCCTTCCAGATCGTTTTGGGAACAGCCGCCGCAATGCCGTTTACGGAATCGGCGGAGGTGAGTTCGATGCGGTCGTAGAGGGGATAGGAGCCCGTAAAGTAATACACGCCCTCGTATTTATACAGATAGGGATCCGCGCGAAGGGTCACGAGCGGCGAAAGATAGTCGCCCTCTTCGCCCAAAACCTCCCCGCCGCTCTGCGCTTCCTGCGCGGGAGCTTCGGCAAAAGCGGGTTTTTCCGCCGTTTCCGGGGAAAAGACGCCGTTTTCGGAAAGGACGGTCTCCGCCGGTGCGGGGGCGGAAGCGCCGAAAGAAGGGGGCGCGGGCAAATTTTTCTCAGGGGCGCCGTCTGCCGCCGCCCTATTTCCGCCCCAGGCGAAAAACGCACAGCCGCAGAGAGCCGCGGCGCAGATCACACCGAATAGCCGTTTCATGGTTCTCTCCTTTTTTGCAGGGAAATGAAATTTTCAGTATCGTAGCATATCGCTGAAAAAAAAGCAAGACAAAAAAGAAAAACAGCAAAAAAATACATAAAAACGGGCGTAAGTTGGATTATATTCCTTTTTTTATTTTTTAACTTGACACTTCCGCCGTTTTATGTTATCCTCGCGCCGTCGGGAGACAGCATACTTCATCGCCCGAAAGCAATGCCGAAAGGCTATGACGAAAACAAAGAAGGGGAGAATTTATGCACAATTCAAGCAAGCTCAAATGGTGCCTTTCGGCGCTTCTGGCGGTCTTTCTTTCCGCCGCGGCGGTCGGATGCACGCAGGGGGCGCATACGCACACGTTCTCTGAGGAATGGGCGTTCGACGCCCAAAATCATTGGCATCCCGCCACATGTTCGCACGATGTCAAGGAGGACAGCGGCGCCCACGTGTTTACGACCAAAGAGGTCCCTCCGAGCGCCTTTACCGCGGGGTACACCCTGCATTCTTGCGTTTGCGGATATTCTTTTTCGGTGCCCGCCGAAGAGTCCAGTCCTGCCGAATCGGCGGAATACCGCTATAACGAAATGGAGCACTGGCATCCGCTCCTCTCCGAGGACGGCGCGCCCGCGCGCACGCCGCATTCCTTCGAGGAAAAAACGGTCGCTCCCACCTGCACGGCGGCGGGATATACCGAGCACCGCTGCGTTTGCGGGTACTGGTACGCCTCCGATCCCACCGATCCCGTTCCGCACGTTTGCGATGAGGAGCGCTGGGAGCACGACGGGCAGATCCACTGGCGTCTTTGCAGTGTCTGCGGCGCGCCGGTCGACCCCGCCTCGCACGAACTGACCGAGAAGGTGACCCCGCCCTCCTGCACCGCGGGCGGATATACCGATTTTTCCTGTAAGGACTGCGGATACACCTTCCGCGGCAGGCTCACTCCCGCGAGCCACACCTTCGAGGAGACCCTTTCCAGCGACGAATACGAGCACTGGCGCGCCGCTTCCTGCGGGCACGTTGAGGAGCGGGCGGACGTCGCCGATCACGTGTTCTCCGAGGGGGGAAATGTTTGCGAAGTATGCAAAAAGGTGATCCAGCCCCGCCTCGCCTATGAAGCGAGCGCGGAAGGGGACTATTATATGGTAACGGGCATGGGCAGTTTCAAGGGGAGCGAGATCGCGATCCCCGCAAATTATCGCGGCAAGCCCGTCCGCGAGGTCGCGCCCAAGGCGTTCAAAAACGCCGCCGTTACCTCCGTTACGTTCGGGGAAAATCTGACGAAGATCGGCTCCGAGGCATTCTTCGGTACGGCGATCTCCGCCCTGCAACTGCCCGCAAATCTCGAAACGGTCGGTCCGAAGGCTTTTGCCGGGACGGGGATCGAAAACCTCGTTTTGGGCGAGGCAGTGCTCGAAGTGGGGCAGGCGGCATTCCGCGGTTGCACCGCCCTTCAAACGGTAACGATCGAGGGAAAACTGACTTCTCTTCCCTCCTACGCCTTCGAGGGGTGCACGCGGCTCGAACGGGTGGAATGCGCCGGATCGCTCACCGCGGTCGGCGCGCGGGCGTTTGCCGATTGCTCCGCCCTTCTCTCCCTCGATCTGAGCAAGTGCGTTTCGCTCGGATTCTCGGCGTTCGGCGGTTGCACCCTGTTTGCGCCTTCGTCGTTGCCGTCCCTTCGGGAGGCGGAAGAATTCGCCCTCTCCGGCTGCGGCGTTGAAAATTGCGAACTTCCCGCCCTTCTTCGCGTCGCCGATGAACTCTTCTTCGGCTGCGAAAAATTGAAGAGCGTCGTCTGCGGCGCGGAAGAGGTCGGCGCGTCCGCCTTCGGGGATTGTCCCGCGCTCTCTTCCGTCACCCTGAGCAATGCGGTCTCGATCGGGGAAAGCGCGTTCGAAGGTTGCCAAGCGCTCACTGATATCACCCTTTCGCCTTCGCTTTATCGCGTGGGGGCGGACGCCTTTTCCGAAACGGGGCTCCTCTCCGAAAAGAATGGCGGGATCTACGCCGCAAACGTGCTCGTCGGGGCTTCCGCGGGCGCGCAGACCGTTACCGTTGAGGAGGGCACGGCGGGGATCGCCGACGAGGCATTCCGCGGCGCTTCCCTCAGCGCCGTCACCCTTTCGCACAGCGTGCGCTTTATCGGCGCGAGCGCCTTCCGCGAATGCGACAACCTTTCCGCGATCGAATTTACGAAGAATGTAAAGATCGTGGGGGCGAACGCCTTCCGCAAGAGCGGGCTTGTTGCCGTCTCCGTCCCCGCAACGGTGGAGATTGTGGGCGACAACGCCTTTTACGACTGCATGAAACTGACGCAAGTTACGGTCGCCGCAAAGACGATCGGCAAATTCGCCTTCTCCTATACGGGGGTGAACAGATCGTTGAACGACCCCGTGAAACAGCGCCCCGCAGACGCGAAGCTGAGCTCTGTGACGATCTCGGCGGGCGTGGAGACGATCGGGAGCAACGCCTTTCAATATTGCCCCATCACAACGATTTCTCTCCCCGCGGGGCTGAAAGAGATCGGGAAATACGCCTTCGCGCAGACCGATCTTTCGGCGGTCACGATCCCTTCGTCGGCGGTGCGCATCGGGGAGTACGCCTTCTACGGCAGTAAACTTTCTTCCGCCGAATTCGAAGAGCCGCAAGGCTGGCGGGCAGGGTCCTCGGCGCTCGTTTTAAGCGCGCCCGCTAAGAACGCCGAATATCTGAAAACGACATATCACGACATCGACTGGGTAAGGGGGTAAGAGGCTATGAAACGCAAATTTACGGCACTGCGCACGTTCTTTCTTCTCGCGTTCTCGCTTTTGGCTTGTTTTGCGCTGTTCGGATGCGACGCCGATGAACCGTCTGCGCCGCAGGTGACCGATGTGGCGATCACCGCCGCGGATGGCGCCGTCTACGGCAAGGCGGGCGAATTGCACCGCATTACTTATGTCGCCCCCGAAGGGAGCGAAGTGAGCTTTTCTGTCCGTCTCGGCGGGTCTGCCGCGGGCGGCGGGGACTATGCTCGTCTCGACGAGGGGTATGTGTTCTACACCGCGGGGACGTACACCGTTACGGTATATGCCGCCAAGGACGGAATGCTCGGTTCGGGCTCCGCGACCGTGACCATCCAAAGCGCGGAGCTTCTCGGCGAAGTCCGCCTGTTCGCGGCGTCGGGCGAAACGTACGGAAAGGCGGGCGCGTTGCATGTTCTTTCCTTCTCCTCCCGCGAAGGAAGCGAGGCGGAAGTTACGATCGAAAAGGAGGGCGAAGCGGCGACAGACGCCGTTTACGACGGCGCGCTCCGAACGGTCGTGTTCGGCTCGGCGGGAAAATACACCGTTACCGTTACGGTGACGGACGGAGAGGAGCATGCGAGCGGCAAGGCGGAGATCGAGGTTTCCGCAACGGACGCGCCTGAGGTCGGGCTTACCCTCGGCAAGAAGAGTGCAAAGGAGAACGAAGAGATCTCGTTTACCCGCTCCGTCGTCTTTGCGAAGGGGGACAGCGCCATTTCGGAAGAGATTTCCGTGCTCTATCGCAAAAACAGCAGGGAGGAATACCGTGCGGCGGAAGAAGAGACCTATTTCCTCGGCGGGGAAAAATTCATGCCCCGTATCGCGGGGGAATGGGAGCTCGTGCTCTCCGTGCTCACCCGCGGCGGCGCCGCGGCAGAGGCAACGGCGCGGCTCACTTGCAGACCCGCCGAGATCGCTCTGCGCTCTTTCTCGGAGGGACGGATCAGGGTCCAAACGGGGCAGGCGGCGGAGATCGGCTATCTCGTTACGGGCACGGCGGAAAATTACGACGTCACCTTCGATACGCACGGCAACGAGAACGTGACCGCCGAGGCGGGCGAAGGCAGTTCGGTGCGCGTAACCGCCGCACAGGTCGATTATTTTACGGTGACGGTCGTCTACACGCACAAGGTAAACCGCTCCACCATTAAATCGCTCGATCTCGACTTCTATTCGGTGGAGAGCCTCACCTATGCGCCCGCGTTCGGGGAGGACCCCTTCGACGGAATGCCCTCCGACGTGCTCACGAGCATGGGGCATCGGCTCTATTTCGACGCGCATTCGTGCGGCGGGGAAGAGCGCGAACTTACCGCGGAGTATGAGGTCGTGAAGAACAACGTGACTGCCGAAACGGGAAGCAACGCGGTCGAGATCTTGTTCGCGGCGGACGACGGGGTCACGCCTTACGTCATCGTGAGCAATTACGACAACAACGTCGCCAGAGGCAAATTCCTGCTCAGACTTACGGTCAAAGACCCGTTCACGGGCTATTTTGCGGTCGCCGAAAAGGAGTTCAACGTCATTCCCACGACGAACGATAACGCCGCGGCGGCAAAGTGCATCGAGGACTATGTGGAAGCGCATGCCGATTACTATCAGATGAACGGTCTGGACTTTTCTTCCGTCTGCTCGGATAGCCGCCACAACATGGTGCTCACCAAAACGGGCACGATCATCAACCGCGCGCATCCCGACTGGGCGCTGAGAAGCAACAATGCCGATAACGCCGATTTCGCGAAGATAGGACTTTCCGCGCCCGCGCAGGATTGCCGCCTCGAATTCAAATACCGCATTTTTGCGCCCAACCCGAATTCGGGGAATACCTGGCTCGGCATCGGTCTGTGCACCAAGACGAAAGACGGCTGGGCGGGATTCTTCGATCTTCACACCGTAAACGGCAAGCTGGCTGTCACCCACAGCTTTGCGGGGGCGAAGAACCAACAGGTATTCGAGGAAGAAATGCCGCTTGCAAAGAGCGGAACGACCCTCTATGTGTGCATCGACCGCAAAGAAAACGGGGGGCTCGCCGAATATACGATCTCCGTGAAAACGGAAAAGAACGGGGAGTACCGCAAATATCTCCGCGTTGACTTCAACGTCTCCGATACCGCGGGCAATTTAGGCGCGCCGATCGCGGAGTACCGGTTCACCCATCGGAACGCGGGCGGCACCTATTCCTTGGAGGAAGTGAGCCTTTCCGCTCTCTCATGACCGCAATTTTCGGCTCTTACGCGCCCGAAGCATTCCGCTTCGGGCGCGTTTTGTAAAAAGTCGCCGTTTTCCTTGCAATTTGAAGCTCAAAGCGGTAAAATAGGGGAAAGAGGTGTATTTATGGAACGATGGGATGAGAGGACCCGCCTGCTGTTTGGCGACGAAGGGGCGGAACGCCTGCGCGCCGCGCGGGTCGCGGTGTTCGGTCTCGGCGGAGTGGGCGGTTACGCGGTGGAAGCGCTTGCCCGTTCGGGGGTGGGGGCGCTCGACCTCGTGGACGGCGACAAAATCGCGCTCTCCAACCTCAACCGCCAGATCCTCGCCATGCACAGCACGGTCGGGCGGCTGAAAACGGAGGTCGCCGCGGAACGCATCCGCGACATCGCCCCCGATTGCACGGTGCGCACGTACGAGCTGTTCTTCTTGCCCGAAAACGCGGACGCATTCGATTTTACCCCCTTCGACTATGTAATAGACGCCATCGACACGGTGGCGGGAAAACTCGCGATCGCGGAGAGCGCGACGCGGGCGGGGGTGCCCGTGATCAGCGCGATGGGGGCGGGGAACAAGACGGACCCCACGGCGTTTTCGGTTGCGGATATTTTTTCGACGTCGGTCTGTCCGCTCGCGCGCGTCATGCGGCGGGAGCTCAAAAAACGGGGGATAGAGCGCTTAAAGGTCGTCTATTCGAAGGAGGAGCCGATCAAGCCTTTTGCGGGCGGCAAGGAGTCAGGTGCGGCATCGGCGCGGAGAACGACGGGCAGCACCGCCTTCGTCCCCGCGGTCGCGGGGCTCATCCTCGCGGGGGAAGTTGTAAAAGAGATCCTTACAAAAAAAGATTAAACGGTACGAAAAAACCCGTCCCTGCCGCACGGCAGGGACGGGTTTTTCTTGTAGCTTTGACGAATCAGTGGTGGAATTCGATCGTCCATTCGCCGTCTGAAAATTCGATCAGGAAGTAGTAGGATTGATAGGTAATCGCGTCGTCGATCTCGTAGTTGTAGCCGTCGCCTTCCGCTTCGCCTTGCCAGCCGATCTCGACCTCGGCGTACGAATCGCCGCTTCTTATCTCGAACTTCGAAACGGCGAATATGCGCCCGCTTCCCGTAACGAGTACGGTCACGCGGTATTGCCCGTCGTCCGTTTCGAGCGTCTTTTCCAGAAGCTCTTCCATATCTTCTTTCAGAGTGTCCGCGATGAGATAGGTCTTGCTCCCTTCGTCCGTCTCGATCTCGATCAAAGCGTATTCCGCTCCCGATTTATAGGCGGCTTGGAAGCTCGCCTCTACCTTCTTTCCGGCGTATTCGGGGGAGACAATGCCCGCCGCCGAGTCGTCGTTCGGGCGGATAAGCAGGGTGACGGAGAATTCCCCGCAGGTGTACTTCCGCTGGGTCAGGGCGGAAACGGAGCAATCGCTCGTGTGGATTTGGACCTCGTAGTAATCCGTGCCGTCCGTAAAGATGTAATAGGAAGAATAATCGCCTTGATATTCGGTGTAATCCTCGTATTTCTTGCCGTTTACGGTGAGCGTCATCTGCCGCAGGGAGCCGTCCGGATCCCGCACGACGCGCAGATCGCCCTGCATCTCTTCGTCCTCATAGAAGGGATAGGTCGTATCCGCAAATACAATGGTCGCCGTTTTGCTTGCAAGGTCGAGAGTGACGTAGTAGACGTTTCCTTGGAACGTTACCCTGAGATAGCCGTTCTCCTCCTGAATCTCGCCGCTCTCCACCTTTCCGTATTCGCCGCTTGAAGTTCTCATCCAGAGCGCGGTGCGCGCGGAATTCGTGTAGAATGCGATCGCGTAGACGCCGTCGAGGTACCCTTTCACGACCGTAGAGGAGGAAAGTTCGCCGCCGAGCGTGCTCCCTTCTTCGGTCAGCGTAAGGGTAAATTCGCCCGCGTAGTTATAGTCGTAAACGAGCCAGTAATACACGTTGCTACCGTCGGTGTGGTTAAAGAGGCAGTTCTGCGCGTCCTCGCCGAATTCCTTTCCGCTCACAAAGAGGGTCACGCTCGTGATCTGCCCTTCCTCGCTCCGATAGAGAACGACCTTCGCATTGCCGTCCTCCGTCTCTATCACGATCTGCTGTTCGCGCTCATAGGCGTAGGAGAAACTGTCTTCGCCCGTCAGCGTGAAGGTCATCCGATAGCTGTATCCCGCGAACACATACGATTGAACGACGGTGAAGGTGTCCTCGTTTCTCGTGACGGGAGCGTTCACGATCTCAAACGGGTTGCCGTCCTCGTCCGTGATCGAGGCGATGCGGAAGGAAGCGGTGTAATTTGTGCCCTCTTCGTCGTTCTGCGAAATGGTGAGCTGGCTGCGGTCGTCCGCCGTATAGAAGGTAATAATGGGGTCGAACTGCGGGCTGCCGAGCGAAACGCTGAAATCGGCGCTCCCCGCGCTGGGGCTCATCGAGTAGCGGTAACCCTCCGCCAAAAGGTTCATTATGGGAGAGAAGTAACTGTCGAAGGAGAGCTGAACGGCGGCTTCCACCCTTTCGCCCTTGTGCGTCCACACGGCGGGGACCTCGTAGGCGACGCCTGCCGCAAAGGTGCGGTATTCGTCGGGAGTGAATACGATCGTATCCGCGTCCGTCCCGTTCACCTTAAAGGTGAGCTCCTTTCCCGCCTTGTGGTAGTAGGAATAGTACTCTTCATCCTGGTAGTTATATTGATCGTACCAAAATTCGTTTTCGGACGTAAACCCGAACATCTCTTTTTCGGTATATCCCGTATCCGATTGCGGGTCGAATTTGAGAGTGAAGAGCTTTTCGCCGCGCACCTCGTATGCGCCGAGGACGGTCACCCCATAGTAAACTTCGCGGAGAACGCCGTCGAGCACGAAAGTGCGGGTGCCGTAGCTGTAATTGTAATAGGTGCCGTCGTAGGAGGACCGCGCGCCGAGGTTGCCGTTATACGCCGCCCAGGTCTTGTCGAGATAGAACGTCTTTACCGTGGCAATGTCGGGGACGCATACGGTGTAGGTGTTCACCCCTTCGAAGAGGTTCTGCCCGACGGTAGGAACGGTTTTCCCTTGCAAGATCACCTTGACCGGCGCCTGCTCGGTGCCGTAGCTTCTGCCGAACACGCCCGCGACGGGCTCTTCGGGGGTGCCGAGCTGGGTGAGACTTTCGCCGAGAGTCACCGATTGCAAGAAGAAGCAATCGAAGAATACGCCCTCATACAGCTCTTCGATCGCGGGCAAATCCACCTTTTCGAGGAAATAGCAACCGCTGAACGCCGAGGAGTAGAGAACTTTCGCCTTCGGCAGGGAGAGGTTGATGAGCGATTCCGCGAGGCGGAAGGCATTTTCGCCGATCGTTTCGGCGGCGGGAAGATTTACCCCCGTGAGTTCAATGCAGGCATAGAAGGCGTTTGCGCCGACCGTTTTCACCTTGTCGCCGCGGACGGTCTTTAACAGTCCGCAACCGTTGAAGGCGTTCGCGCCGATCGTCTCTACGTCCGAAAGATCGAGGGAAAGGATGTCTGCGCCGCGGTAACGGGAGCCGTATTCATGCACGGAGAAGGCGAGCGGAGCGATCTCGGTCACGCCGGCGGGGATCTTCATCTCCGCGCTCTCTCCGCCGAGGTATTTCACGAGGACGTTGCCGTCGATCACGAATCCTTCGATCGGGTGGGTGAACGCGCCGTTTTCGCCGAGCACAAAGATCTGCTCTCCGTCGAGCGTTTCCGAAGCAAAGCTCACCGCACGCGCCGAAAGGCGGGTGTATTCGCCCTCATACGAGACGCCGTAGCGGTCGGTGAATACCGCCGTGCCGTACGGGTCGAGAGACAGATATTCCAGATCGCCGCTGATATAGGTGCCCGCGCCTTCATATTCCGCGGTGTAATACGCGGTGGTCTCCTCGCCGTCGTAAGAGCCCCAGATATGGATGCGGTAGCTCTTTTCTTTGAATACGACGAGCAAGATCTCGTTTTCCGTATCGACGAAGGTATAGGTGCCCGTTTCGAGAACGGTGAGGGTGTCGTCCTCCTCTCTGTATGCGATATTATGGCGGGTAACTTTGCCGTAGCCGTCGAGGAGAAGCACGTCGCCGGAGTTGTCGTCCGCAAGGTATTGCCCCGCCTCATAGCCGCAACGGGTGAACGTCCCGTTCTTCAAATCGATGTCGAACAGTCCCTCCCAAACGCCTTCTTCCGAGAGGGCGTAGGCGTAAATGCGGTAAGCGTTTTCCGCGGAAAGGGCGCCGACGATGTAGTATTGCATTTCGAGCCCGTCGAGGTCCGCAAAGCCGTAGCCGTCCAGAGTGAGCGAGGAATTTTCACCCGTAAAGGTCTTTGATCCCGTCCACAGGTCGTTGTGGCGGGCGTAGCAGAGCGTGTTGTCGCCGTCGAGCACAAGGAGCAGGAAGCGGAACGTTTCCCCGCTCCCCGCGGGGTTGAACACGCCTTCGCCCGTTTCGCCGTCATACGTATAGGTGCCGAGGATCCCTCCCTCATGGTCGGGATCGAAGTAGAGCGCGGAATGGGTGTCGTCGGCAAGCAAGAAGAGGGAATAGTCCTCCTCTATTGCGCCGTCGTAGAGGGAGTAGAAGCCCGATTCTCCTTCGATCAGGGTGAATTTCATCTCATCGCCCGTTCCCGTGAACGTGAAGTAGAAGAATTCGCCCGTTTGGATGTCCAAAAACTCCATGAAATCGAAGCCGAGGGGAGACGATTCCCCCATAAAGAGCGAAACCGCTCCGAGATGGGAGACGCCGTCTGCCGTGTACAGCGAATTCCCCGCCGCTTGCCCCTCGCTGTTGAGGGGGCTCAGGAGCAACACGCCGCCGTCGTCCGATTCGATCTTTTTCGCGCCCTTCGTCTCGACGGTGGGGTATTGTATGAAGTAGGAAAAGTAGAAGGTATAGAGCCCGTAGGGGAAATAGCCGCTTCCGAGCTCGAATTCGAATATAAGTTCACCGTCGTCGGAGGTATAGAGGAAGAACCCATCTTTGCCCGCTACCTTCGAAACGGTGCCCTCCACGCCCTCCATTTCGTAGTAGTAGACGGCGCTGTCGTCCTCGCCGAGCACGATCGTGGTGCTGCCGATCCCCGTCGCATCGGAAAGTCCGTAATAGTAGTGATATTCGGTGTATGTTCCGTCGCCGAGCAGGGAGAAGGTCTTTCCCGCGCTGTCCAAACGGTAGGTGACAACGTCTCCGCCGTTCTCGACAAAGCGCAAAATGATTCCGAGCGGGGAGCTTTCGGGCACATACATGCCCTTTTTCTCCGTTCCGCCCTCGTTGAGCACGGCGCTGTCCTCCGAGCCGCTGAACCCGTCGAGGGTGAGGGTCTGCCCGTCGGTGCCCGTATAACTTCCCTTCAAGCCGTCCTCAAAGAGGATAATGGGCATTTCGTCGTAGGAGAGAAGTTTGCCTGTCATCTCGCTGATCCCGTCGTCGGAATCGACGAGGGTAAATTCCCAAACGCCGTCCTCTCCGGGGAGATAGGAGCCGATGTAATAGACGTCGTAGGTCTCAGGGTCTGCGCCGATCGCCATGCCGAACCCGTCGAGAACGTAGATGAGAGGGGAATACGCCTGCACGGCGTCCTCCGCGTAATAAAACACGAACTGCGCGTAGCTTCCCCTTTCCGCGCCCGGACGGAGGAAAACGGTCTGTCTCTCTTCGCCGAACGCCATTTCCGTGATCATGAAGGAAAACGACGTTTCTTCGCTCCGGAAGGTGTAGAACATCGTTTCGGGGTCGTAGGAGATATCGCCCTCCATTTCCAAGCCGCCTTCGAGGTAGCGCGCGCCGCCGAAGCCGTCGAAGGTGATGGATGCGCCGTTTTCATACAGCTCTTCCGTATAGGCGTTCGCCTGCGGGTAGGAGCGGTTTGCCTGCGCCTCGCGGTAATAGACGAAGGTGCCTGAGGTTTCATTCGCCTTGCCTTTGAGCACCTCTTTGCCGTCGTTTTGGATGGTGAATTGCAACGTATCGGGTTCGGCGCCGCTTGTCGCTTCGCCGCGGTACTCTTCGTTTGCCCGCCGAAGAAGGGCAACGCCGGGCTCCGTTTGGGGGAAGAAGAGGAAGTCGCCGCCGCCGAAGCGGTCGTAATACGCCTCATCCCATATCGCATAGAGGAAGAGGGTCTCCGAAAGTTCGAGCCGTTCGCCCGCACTGTATTCGATCTCGCCGTCCGCCTCGGTCGCCCAGCCCGCAAAGCGGTACCAGGCGGGAACTTGCAGATCGCCGATCCCGCTAAGCTCGACTTCTGCGCCGTAGCGCACGGAAGTCGGGAGAAGGGACCCTTCGATCTCCGCCCCTTCGGGCGCGTTCGCGTAATAGAAAACGTTCATCGTCTCCCGTTTGAGGTAGACGGTGAATCTTTCGGCTTTGCCGAGTTTTTGCACGGAGAGTACGTTTTCTTTGCTCTCATCCGGCAAGAAGTGCTCCTCCTGCGGGGCGTAGGTAAACGCTTCGCCGAAGATGGCGGTGCCCGTCTTTTCGGTCGCCGCGCCGTATTCGCCGTTCACGTCCTCAAAGTAGAGCTCCACGGTGTAGGTCGCATAATACTTCGCGGTGAGGGTCAGCCCGCCTTCGGGCATTGTCTGGGCGCCGACGGGGTCGTTTCCGCTGTACCAGCCCGCAAAGGTGAGCCCCGTTTCAGGCGTCGGCGTAACGGAAGAGAGAAATTCCGCGAGAGAGGCGCCCACCGCCACTTCATACGAGGTCGCGTCGAGCGTGCCGCCTTCGCCCGCCGAAAGGGTGAGCGTTGCCGTCGGGGTCTCAGGTTCTTTCGGCTTGCACGCCGCAAAGCAGAGGAGACCCATTGCGAGCGCCGCGCAGAGCATTGCCGCAAGGAACCGGATCTTTTTCATACTATCCTCCTTTCCTGTCCGTTTTCAGACAAAAACAGACAAAATATCATAAAAGAATTATATTATCTATAGAATTATATTATCTATACAACATTTTATTAAAAAAGTCAAGTTTTCTGCCGCCAACAACAATAAGTTTTGGTTATACCGCAATTATTTTCGCTTATCCTTCTTTGCGTACGCTACGGCTTGTAATCTTTATGCGTTCGTGCTATAATGCTTACGGGCGGCGCGTTCAATTGCGCCGCACAGCGGAAAAACAAAGGAGATGTTATGAAACTTCGGATCGCCGCGCCCGTCGCCGCGGCTCTGCTCTTTTTTGCGGGCTTTGCGCCCCGCCCGAATGCGCTCTCCGCGCGGGAAAAAACGGAATACCCGCTTCCGGGAGGGAGCGCCGTGCTCGAATGGGGTCCCGCCGAGCCCGCCGAAAATACGAACACGGGTTGGTGGAAGGGAGCGTTCGGCACGGTCTCTCTTCCCGCGGGCGAATGCGGCGTGAAGTATGAATACGACCGCCGTCACGACTGCGCCGACAACGCCGTCCAGATCGAAAGGGCGGACGGCGTTTGGGGAAGTTTTTATCCCTTCGGCTCGCTCGCCGAGTTTGCGGACGGCTGGCAGACGTGCGGCAAAGCGGAGTATTTTGTCAACGGCGAGCCCGCCTCTCCCGCATTGCAGACGGGGGATAAGGCGCCCGCGGAGGAGGGCTTCTGGCACGGAAGTTTTACCATTTCCGTCTTTCGTTGTACAAATAATTTATATACGGTGTGCGATTTTTTGCGCAGCGGCGGGCAGTACCGTCTTACGGCGGTCTATTCGTTCGGGAGCTTCGAAGGACCGTTTACGGTGCGCATGAGCGGATATTGCGCCGACCTTCAAGGAACCGTCTCCCGCGCCGTATCCGTCTGTTTTGTCGCGGACGACTGTCAAACGCGCGGGCATCTGTGGGGGGAATGGACGCTTGGGGCGGACGGCGCGGAGGAGCGCTTCTGTACCCGTTGCTCAGAGCGCGAAACGCGGGAGAGCGAGCGGGTCGCCTTATTCCGCGCGGGCGTGGAAAAAGTGAAAAATGCGCAGATGTGGGAGGAAAAGCTGAGCGCGATCGGCGAGGCGCTCTCTCTTTACGAAAAATTGCAGGAGGGAGAGCGGACTTTGGCGGAAAAGGAATACGCCGCGCTCGAAGAGGAGATTGCGGCGTATAACAGGGCGGCGGAGGCAGTAAACGAGGCGTTTTTGGGGAGGAGAGCGGGATGAAACGGAGGCGGATGGCGTTTGCCGCGGGAAGTCTTGCGCTTGCGGCGTGTATTGCGTTTTCAGGCTGTAAAGAAGAGGACGGCGATCTGTATCGCCGTCTGGAAGAGCTGGGCGCGGCGGAATATGCCGCCATTTCCCTGCATGCCGAGATCGCTTTGGACGGGCTCACCCTCTGCGACGATTACACCGTGGAAAAGACGGGGGACGGATATACCGCGGAATACGCCGTCGAGCGGGCTTCCGTCATCGAAAAGGACGAAAACGGCGGGTACGTTCCCCCAAAAACGGTAAAAACAACGGTTTCGGGCGTCTTGGAAAACGTTCGCGGCGGTGAACTTCTCCCCGGCGGCGGGACCCTCCCCGCGGGACTTTCCCCGTCTCAGCCTTTCCGCTTCGAAGAGGGATATTTCTCGGACGTCGTGCAGAGCGAGGGGTATTTTTCGGCGGACGTTACCGACCCGTACGCATTTTTCGGGCAGACGGAAGCGGACGGGATGACGCTCGAAATTTTCTATCGGGAGAACGCCTTCGAACGGCTCACCCTCCGCTACCGTGCAGAGAGCGGCGCGGCGGTCGTATATTGCTATACCTATTCGTAAATTTTCTAAAAAAATGCTCCCGCGGTTTGCCGCGGGAGCATTTTTTTGCTTTTTTATTCGGTCGTGACCGTCGCCCGATAGGTGGGCTTGGTTACCGTTTCGCCCTCTTCGGTCTCAAAGACGATGTCCTCTCCGCGCTCCACCCTTACGTTATAGGTCAGCTCTTCCTCTCCCCACACGGCGGTAAAGGTGAAACTGCCGTCCTCGTTCTTTACCAGCCCGTGCGGATCGCCCAAATGGGAATACCGCTCAAACAAGCTGTCGTAGGGGATCACGTCCGCGAGCAGGATATTTCCGTCGCCGTCGATAAACAGATTCACGAGCTCGTCCGCGATGTTTGCGACCTGTACGAACGAATAGATCTTGACCTCCGCGGCGGATACCGTCCCGTCCTCGGAAAGGGTGAAGGAGATCAAATATCCCGTGCCCCAGGTGCAGGTGTCTTTTTCGCCGTTTTCCAGAACGTCCGCGTTGTCCACGATCCAAACTTCTTTGTCGTAGCCGTTCGGCGTTATGCCCGTATCGTAGGCAACGACGGATTTGCCCGTCGCCCGTTCTATGAGGGTGACGGCGCAGATCTTTTCGGGACCTCTCCCGGTATCGTTCTTCGTGTCGGTGTCGGCATAGCCGGGCGCCAGGGACATCTTGGTATAGAGCAGCGATTTCGCCCGCACGGTGTACGTCTCCGTCTCCACGTCGCAGTAGGAATACAGCCCGTAGCACCAGAAGTAGACCCCGCCCTGATAGTATTCGAAATAATCGAGGAGATAGTCCTTTCCGTCGTTTGCGCGGAAGGCGATTTCGAGGCGGTCGCCGTAGCGGGGGTCGTAACCGACGAGCCGCACATCCTCTTGAAGCACCCCTTCAAAGTGCAGGGGAGCGCCGTATATCGGGTCGCCTGACTCATAGAGATAGAGGAAGTCGCCCGAAATCGTGGTCTTTTCGAATTTCAGCGCGCCGAAGCCGAAATCGGTCTTATAGAGCCTGCCGCCGCGGGGGACTTTCACTTCGGCGGTGTCGGGATAGTAGCGGGCGTTGTGGTCGAGATATTCCACCTTGTTATGCCCCGCCGCGATCGAGAAGGTATATGCGCCGTTCTCATAGGAGAAGGTAATGGGATATACGCTGTTGCCGTAAGTGACGGTAGGGGAGAAGGCCCCCGCCGTTTCGCCCATGAGCGAATCGCCCGAAGCGTAGAGGCTGAGGGTATAGCCATCGTATTTCTCTTCGTAGCCCTCGAAGGTGAACGAGACGGGAAGATTTCTGTTCGTCGTGCCGTTGGGGGTGAAGGTGAGCGTAGCCGAAAGATCGGGATGAGCGGGAACGGGTGCGCCGTTCTCGTCGCGCATAAGCACTTTGCCGCTCAGAACGAGGGCGCCGCCCTTCCAGAGACGGTACACGCTCCCCCCGTAGGAATAGCTGTCGCCGCGGGGCGCTTCGAGCTCGGTGGCGGTTTCGTCGTTTCCGAGGTATGCGTAAATTTTGCCGTCCTTCTCATAGTAGGGGCCCGACTTCGTGCCGAGGCGGACGGTGCCGTCCGCTCCGAAGGAAATGCACTCCATGCGCTCGGAGAAGTAGAGCCCTGAGAGCGCCGCGTAGTCGGTCATAAAGAAGGTTTTGCCCTCCAAACGGAAGTAGAACTCCTCGCCGCCGAGAGGGGAGTTTTCGTCCGCGGTGAAGTTGATGAAGTCAGCTTCGAAATCGATCACCGTGTAAGAGCCGCTTCCCATGATGTCCGCCGTGATATAGGTGCCGCCCCCGAATCCGTCGAGCATGAGCACATTCCAGTCGGCGTCGGTAAAGATGCCGCTTTCCTCCGCGGAGTTCACGAGGCAGACGTTCGTCAGCGACGAGCCTAATTCGGGGATCTCGTAGCCCATGCCGGGGATGAAGGTCACGAGATAGTTCCCCGTGGGGTACCCGCTGCCGAAGTTCACGCCGCGGAAGAGATATTCCTCGTTCCCCCAGCTCTCGTTGATCGTGCCGAGGACGACGTAATTCCCCTTCGAGCCGTTGGAAACGCTCACGATCTTTTCGTTGCCCTTATCTTCGAGGGTCACGGTGTAGTTGTGGATAGGTTCGAAATTAAGGTTGACGAGCGTCCACGTTTTGCCCGCCGCCCAGTCGATCTCGCGGAAAGTCTTTGTCGCAAGGTTGAGCTCGATCGCCTTTTCCGTCCCGTTGGGAAGGGTGAAGGTGGCGGTCGCGAAGAAGAGATCGCGGATATACTCCCCGTTTACCGTCTCCCCGTCGCTTGTCAGAGATGCGGTGTGATAGCCGTCCATCGTAAAGACGTTCTGCCCCGAAGTGAAGGAGAATCCTTCGCCCGTCGCAACTTCAAGCTGTTGCGCGAACTCTTCGTCGTATTTCACCGCGAACAGGAGCCCTTCGTAATCCTCGTCGGGAAGGGTATAGAGGACGAAGTTAAAACTTTCGGAGCCGCCCGTAAAGGTATAAACGGGCTCGCCGAACAGGGTAACGCCCGTCTCCTCGTAGGAGCCCGTCAGGTAGCTCTCGCCCTTGTTTTCGGTGTACTTCGCGCGGTTTATGCCGTCGAGGAAGAGCATCTCCGTTCCCAAGCCCGAAGAGACCCCCGTCGGCTTTACGACGTAAACGGTGCTTTCCACGAAGTCGGTAGGGGTGGCGATCTGCTCGTTTTCCTCGTTATAGGAGAGGAAGAAGTTGAGCGTTACAAGGTCGCCCGCCTCCGTAACGTACGCAAAGGAGCCCACCGTATTTGAGAAATTCTCGCTTACGGCGGTGGTGAACTCGCCCTCTTCCACGGCGCCCGAAGCGCTGATGTAGAGCGCGCCGAGCCCGCCCGTCGTGAAGGAAGTGCAATTCCAGATCTCTCCGCCGCCCTCTACCTGAAACGTTTGCCGGTAGAAGAACTCCTCGCCGCCGACCGTCTCTTCGAGCACGCAATACACGTTGTAGCTGCGGTAGTCGGTCGTGCTGGTCACATGGGTGTTGTAGAATACGATCCGTTCGGGAATTTCGTCCTCGTAGCCCTCTTCGACAGTTGTACGCATGAAGGTATAGAGGGCGTAGACGTCGCTTGTACCGATCGGCGCGGCGTTGTAATAGCCGTCCGCGACCTTTATAATGTCGGTCTCGTCCTCGGAGGGGACCCAAACCTCCGCCTTTTTGCCGAGGGCTTTTCCGTCCGCGATAAGATCCTCTTCATAGAAAACGAGGAAGGGCGGGCGGAGAGAACTTCCCTCGATCCTGCGGTATTCGGTATATTTTCCCTCTCCGGGGCGTTTGGGCTCGGTAAAGGTAAAGGAAACGTTGTCCACGCGGAAGGAGAAGGTCTCGCCCGTCTCCGCCATGAGCGTGACGATCGAGCCCGACATGAGGTCGGTGGAAACGGAGTACATGCCCCGATAGGTCTTTCCGCCCGCGGTGTAAACAAAGCTGTCCGCAAAGATGCCGAACCCGTCGAGGGAGAGGGTATCTTCCCCGTTTTCGTAAGTCCCGCGGTAGGCGTCCGCCCGCACATACCCGTCGTACCCCTCATATTCGGGGATGTCGAGCGGCAGGGTATAGACATAGTCTACCACCACCGAACCCGGAACTTGCGAGAGATAGCCTTCGGGGTCCTCGATGTAGCAGACGATCTTGTAGATCTGCACGGTCCCGACGAGATATTCGCCTTCGACGTAATATCTGCCCTCGTAAGTGATATAGTTGGTGAGATCGCCGAGCATCGCCGTGCCGTAGCCGTCGAGGATGAGCATCATGCTGTTGCCAAGATACCCCATGCCCGCGCCCGGATCCACCATCACGAAGTCGAGATAGGAATCGATCTCGTCGCCGCCTAAGAGAAAGACGTCGCATTCGTAACGGTTGCTTTTTATGGGCAGGAAGCGGAAGCTCTCGTCCGCGCTCGTAAAGCGGTAGTCGCCCGTCTCCTCCGAATACACCGCTTCGCCGCTGCATGTATGCCCGCCGTCGGTGTAGGTGGCTATGAGGTATTCGTCGACGGTGATCGTTCGCGTCCTGTCGTATTTGGGCGTGAAAGTGCTGTCGGCGGAAAATTCCATATAGGCGTAAGTGCCCGCGAGATCGCTCCGCGCATAGCTGAACGTCGCGCCGTAAATTTTCCCTTCGAATTTCTTCCCGGAAGGGGCGGTAAAGGAAAAGGATTCCCCGTCGCGCACTCCTTCGAATTCCTTTTCCCCGCGGGCGAGGATCGCCTTCTGCGGTTCGAGGCGGGGGAAATAGATCAGGTCGGGTCCGCCGTAGCGGTCGCTGAATCCCTTGTCCCAAACGGCATACAGCACGCTGTCGCCCGTCACCGTAAAGGAGGAGCCGGGGAAGAAATCCGCTTCCCCGCCGCGGAAACTGCTCCAACCGACGAAGCGGTTCCCCGCCGCGGAGAATCCGTTTTCGGGAAGGGTCACACTCGCCCCATAGAGCGCCGAGAGGGAGGGCGTCTGTCCCGTATGTCCTGAAAGGTTCGCCTCGAAGAGCACCGAATAGGTCAAGCGGTCATAATAGAAGCGAAAGACGTTGCGCGCCGCGTCCGCATCGAGGGTGAGGGTTGTCACGGGGGTCTCCCCTGCGGGCGCGTCCGTCCGCGCAAAGCCCGTCACCGTCGGCGGAACGGGCGTCACCGTCGCGCCCACATAGTCCGCGCC
>CANRNP010000014.1 GCA_947632015.1 uncultured Clostridia bacterium
CTGTTTTGGCGGCAGGTACCGCCAAAACCCCGTCGCGTTTGCCAACGCTCCTGTCGCGGTGCCCCTCACAGCCCGCAAGGCTGTTGAGAGAACGGCACCGCGACACCCCCTCCTTGGAGGGGGCAAATATGTCACCCTGCCCCGCCCGCACGTTCTATGTTGTCGAAGGGCGGCACGAGGAGCAAAGCTCCGAAGTAGCGGAGCGGAGCGAAGTCGAAGGGTCGCCGCAGTTTTAACGATTCTCAGAACAGACCGGAAATGACGCCGTTCTCGTCTACGTCGATCTTCTCCGCGGCGGGAACTTTGGGAAGCCCCGGCATCGTTAAAATATTCCCCGTGAGCGCGACCACGAACCCCGCGCCCGCCGAAATTTTTACCTGCCGCACCGTCACCGTAAAGCCCCGCGGCGCGCCGAGTTTTGCCGCGTCGTCCGAGAAAGAGTATTGCGTCTTTGCCATGCAGACGGGAGTGTTGCCGAAACCGAGCGCTTCGAGCCGCGCGATCTCCTCCTCCGCTTCGGCAGTATAGGCAACGCCATTCCCGCCGTAAATTTTCGTGACGATCGCCTCGATCTTTTGCTTGATCGGAAGTTTTTCGTCGTAGCAGAAGCGGAAATCGCTCTTCTCCTCACAGCACTTCACGACTTCGCGGGCGAGCGCTTCGCCCCCCTTGCCGCCCTCCGCCCACACGGTGGAGAGGCAGACGTTTACGCCGAGCTCTTTGCAACGCTCGATGACGAGCGCGATCTCCGCGTCGGTATCGGTCGGGAAGCGGTTGACCGCCACGACCGCGGGTAGACCGTACACGTTTTTGATGTTGGAAACGTGGCGCAAAAGGTTGGGAAGCCCCTCTGCAAGCGCTTCGAGATTTTCTGCGGCGAGCTCGGTCTTGGGAAGCCCGCCGTGCATTTTGAGGGCGCGCACCGTAGCGACGATAACGACGGCGCTCGGTTTGAGCCCTGCAAAGCGGCACTTGATGTCGAGGAATTTTTCCGCGCCGAGATCGGCGCCGAAGCCCGCTTCCGTAACGACATAATCGCCGAGTTTCAAAGCCGTTTTGGTCGCCACAACGGAGTTGCAACCGTGCGCGATGTTGGCAAAGGGACCGCCGTGCACGAAGGCGGGCGTCCCTTCGAGGGTCTGCACGAGATTCGGCTTTAAGGCGTCTTTGAGGAGCGCGCACATTGCCCCCGCCGCTTTCAGATCCCCCGCCGTGACCGGTTTCCCGCTCCGCGAATAGCCCACGATCATGCGGGAGAGGCGGGCTTTGAGGTCGGAGAGCGAGGTCGCGAGGCAAAGGATCGCCATGACCTCGGAAGCGACGGTGATGTCGTAACTGTCCTTCCGCGGCACGCCGTTCTTCTCGCCGCCGAGACCGTCCTCGATAAAGCGGAGCTGACGGTCATTCATGTCCACACAGCGGTGAAGGGTGATCTGTTCGGGGTCGATGTCGAGCTCATTCCCGCGGAAGATATGATTATCGAGCATGGCGCAGAGGAGATTGTTCGCCGCGCCGATGGCGTGGAAGTCGCCCGTGAAGTGGAGATTGATGTCCTCCATCGGCACGACCTGCGCATAGCCGCCGCCCGCGGCTCCCCCCTTCACGCCGAATACGGGACCGAGAGAGGGCTCGCGGAGCGCCACAACGACGTTCTTCCCGATGCGGGAAAGACCGTCGGCAAGCCCGATGGTGGTGGTCGTCTTGCCCTCGCCCGCGGGGGTGGGGGTGATCGCGGTCACGAGAATGAGTTTCCCCGTTTTTCCCGCTCTTTCCATCACGCTCAGGGAGACTTTTGCCTTGTTCCTGCCGTAATATTCGATGTCGTCCTCCGAAAGTCCGACTTTCCCCGCAACGTCGCGGATGTGCAGGAGTTTCGCTTCCTGCGCGATTTCAATGTCCGTTTTCACTGTATTATCTCCTGTTAAGATTTTTATGGCTTTGATAAGTTTTCGTTTTTCGCCCGCGGTGAGCTCGGTTTTCTGCGAAGCAGGTGGTGGTTTCTTGGCGCCTCCTTTGAGGGGGAGCCAAGAGGGTGGTGGCGCGAGCAAAGAATCGTTCGAAACCCTAAATTTACTTGCCTTAGGCGGAATTCACTTCCGCCGTGGGCGACACAATTTGGCAAATCCTTTTGCCTTCTTGTCCGATGAAACGAACGAAAGGACAAAAAAGTTAAGGCAATACAGCACGTTTCCTCGAACGATTATTTACGACGACACCCCTTCCGTCACGCGCTTCGCGCGTGACACCCACCCCTCAAGGGGTGGGCAAGGGGGAAGGCGCAAAGAATCGTTCGAAACAAACTTTACTTAAAATATCTTACCGCGCTCTCGAAGAGCTTCATGTCGTAATTCCCGATCACGTTTTGGTAGAGCCCGTTGCCCTTGCGTTCGGCATGCCCCATCTTGCCGAATACCCTGCCGTCGGGCGAAAGGATCCCCTCCACCGCGCACGCGCTGCCGTTCGGGTTAAAGCGCACGTCCTGGGTGGGATTCCCTTTCAGATCGACATACTGCGTCATGATCTGTCCCTTTGCGGCGAGCTCGCGGATGAGAGCGTCGCTCGCGACAAATTTCCCCTCACCGTGGGAGATAGGCACCGATATGACGTCCCCCACGTTCACCCCGGAGAGCCAGGGGGAATTGACGGAGGCGACGCGCACCTGTACGATGCGCGACTGGTGCCGACCGATCGTATTATAAGTGAGCGTGGGACAATTTTCGTCCGTATCCATGATCTTCCCGTAGGGCACGAGCCCAAGTTTTATGAGCGCCTGGAATCCGTTGCAGATCCCCCCCATCAGCCCCGAACGGCCGTTCAGAAGGGTTTCGATCTCCGCCTTCACCTCGGCGTTGCGGAAGAACGCCGTGATGAATTTGCCGGAGCCGTCCGGCTCGTCTCCGCCCGAAAAACCGCCCGGAATAAACACGATCTCGGTATATTTGCAAAGTTTTGCGAACTCCTCCACCGAGCGGGCAACTTCGTCCGCCGTGTTGTTGCGGACGACAAAGACCGTCGCTTCGGCGCCCGCGTCCTCAAACGCCTTCGCCGTATCGTATTCGCAATTCGTGCCGGGGAAAACGGGAATGAGCACGCGCGGACGGGTATAACGCACGTCCGGCACCAGCAGGCTCCTCCGCTCATAGGAGAATTTAGGCGGCTTTTCCGCAGGGCACGGAATATTGCAGGGATAGACGGGTTCGAGCCGCTCTTCATAGACGCGCTGTAACGCATCGAGAGGGCACGTCTCCTTCCCGTAAGATATTTCGGGCAGTGCGGTCGTTTCGCCGAGCGGTTTCCCCACCCGGCACGCGGCGTTGAGTTCGAGCACAAAGGCGCCGTAACGGTAGCCGAATATCGTTTCAAGGTCGCAATTTTTGTGATAGGAAAAGCCGATCCCGTTGCCCAAAGCGGCTTTGAGGACCCCTTCCGCGACGCCGCCGTAGACGGGCGTAAACGCGGAGCAGACCTTTCCTTCGCGCATAAGTTTTGTTACCGTATGGAAAGTTTCGAGCAAAGAAGCGGGCACGGGCAAGCCGTTTTCGTCGTATTCGGGCGTGAGCAGAACGACTTTATGCCCCGCCGCCTTAAATTCGGGCGAGACAACTTCGGAAAGTTTCCCCGTCGTTACGGCAAAGGAGACGAGGGTGGGCGGGACGTCGATATGTTCGAAGGTACCGCTCATCGAGTCTTTTCCGCCGATCGCGGCGACGCCAAGGTCGAGCTGTGCCTTGAATGCGCCGAGAAGGGCGGCGAGGGGCTGTCCCCAACGCTTGGGATCCTTTTGCGGCTTTAAGAAATATTCCTGAAAACTGAGATACACGTCCTCGAAGCTCGCGCCGGTCGCGACGAGTTTCGAGAGGCTCTCCACCACCGCGAGATACGCGCCGTGGTAGGGGCTCTTTTCCATGATGTAAGGATTTCCGCCCCACGACATATACGAGACGGTTTGGGTATGTCCCTTTTCCAGCGAGACGAGGTGCACCATCGCCTGCGGAGGGGTCATCTGGTATTTTCCGCCGAAGGGCATGAGCACCGTGCCCGCGCCGATCGTCGAATCGAACCGCTCGGCGAGCCCGCGTTTTGAACACACGTTGAGGTCGCCCGCAAGTTCTCTATACCCTTCCGCAAAGGTTTCGGGCAGTTTTCTGCGGTAATCGCGGCACTTTTCGGGCGCGGCGGTAATATGTTTTTCGGCGCCGTTGCTGCCTAAAAATTCCCGCGAGACGTCTACGATCGTCTTGCCGTTCCAGCGCATTCTCAGGCGGGGCTCCTCCGTCACCTTTGCAACGACGGTCGCTTCAAGATTTTCCGCCCGCGCGAGCTCGATGAACCGTTCCGCCTTGTCCGCCTCGACGACGACCGCCATGCGCTCCTGCGATTCGGAGATGGCAAGCTCGGTGCCGTCGAGCCCGTCGTACTTCTTGGGCACGAGGTCGAGATCGATGTCGAGCCCGTCGGCAAGTTCGCCGATGGCGACGGAAACGCCGCCCGCCCCGAAGTCGTTACACCGTTTGATGAGGAGCATCGCCTCCCGGTTGCGGAAAAGACGTTGGAGCTTCCGCTCTTCGGGCGCGTTGCCCTTCTGCACTTCCGCGCCGCAATGGGTGAGCGATTCGAGCGTGTGCGATTTGCTCGAACCCGTCGCGCCGCCGCAACCGTCCCTGCCCGTTCTGCCGCCGAGAAGGATCACCTTGTCGCCGGGAGCGGGCACCTCTCTGCGCACATTCTCCGCGGGGGTCGCCGCGATGACCGCGCCGATTTCGAGCCGCTTTGCAAGATAGCCTTCGTGATAGATCTCGTCTACCTGCCCCGTCGCAAGCCCGATCTGGTTGCCGTATGAGGAATAGCCCGCGGCGGCGGTCGTCACCAGCTTACGCTGGGGAAGTTTGCCCGGAAGGGTCTCAAAAACGGGTCTTGTGGGATCGCCCGCCCCCGTCACGCGCATGGCGGCGTAGACGTAACTCCTGCCGGAGAGCGGATCGCGGATCGCCCCGCCGATGCAGGTCGCGGCTCCCCCGAAGGGCTCGATCTCGGTGGGATGGTTGTGCGTTTCGTTTTTGAAGAGGAGCAAAAAGTCCTCTTCCTTGCCGTCCACATCGACCTTGATCTTTACGGTACAGGCGTTGATCTCCTCGCTCTCGTCGAGTTTTTCGAGCAGTCCCCTCTTCTTCAAGACTTTCGCCGCGATCGTGCCGATGTCCATAAGATTTATGGGTTTTTTGCGGTCGGTCTCTTTGCGGGCGGCAAGATACTCCTCGTAGGCGCGCTGCAAGAGCCCGTCCTCGAAAACCACGTGATCGATCGTCGTAAGGAAGGTGGTATGGCGGCAGTGATCGGACCAGTAGGTGTCGATCATGCGGATCTCGGTGAGCGTCGGGTCCCGCTTTTCCGCGGCGAAATAATTTTGGCAGAAAAGGATGTCGTCGGCGTCCATCGCGAGCGCATAGCGCCCGATGAAATCTTCGAGACCGCGGCGGTCGAGCTTCAAAAAGCCGTGCAGCGTCTCCACTTCGGTGGGCACGGGGTGGGAAAGTTTGAGCGTCTCATTCAGCCCGAATCCCGCCTCACGGCTCTCCACGGGGTTTATGACATAATTTTTGATGACGTTAAGCTCTTTTTGCGACACATCCCCGTAAACGGCATAGATCTTCGCCGTCCGCACGAGGGGGCGCTTGCCCTTCGAGATGAGCTGGATGCACTGCGCCGCGCTGTCTGCGCGCTGGTCGAACTGCCCCGGCAGATACTCCACGCAGAACGCCGAAGCGCCCGTGAGATCGACCGAATCGGAGGCGACGTCCATCTGCGGCTCGGAAAATACCGACTTCACGGCGACGGCAAAGAGCTCCGGCGTGATGTCCTCCGCGTCGTAGCGGTTGATGACGCGGATCCTTTCGGCGTTCACCCCCAAAAATTCGCGCACGTCGCTTAAAAGGGCTCTCGCCTCGTTGTCGAACCCCGCCTTTTTCTCCACAAAAATCCTGTAAACCATACTCCCTCCTTCGGGAATTTTTAACCGTTGAGCGCGTCGAGCGCCCGCTTGCCGATGTCGCTGCGCTTATAGGCGTTTTCGAAATGGATCCTGCCGGCGAGGGCATAGGCTCTTTTAACCGCTTTTTCAAGCGTGGGAGCCGTTGCCACGGCGCCGAGCACCCTTCCGCCCGCCGTCAGCAGCCTGCCGCCGTCGAGTTTCGCGCCCGCGACGTAGATCTCTTCGCCCTCCCCCGTTTCGGGAAGAGTGATCTCGTAGCCCGTCTGATATTTTTTTGGATAGCCTTCGGAAGCGAGCACCACACAGCAGGCAGAGCCTTGGGAAAACCGCACCATATCCGCCGTAAGCGTCCCCGCGCGGCAAGCCTGCATCACGGTGAGAAGATCGCTTTCTAGGAGCGGAAGCACCACCTGCGTTTCGGGATCGCCGAAGCGGCAGTTGTATTCGATCACTTTGGGTCCGTCTTTCGTGAGCATCAGCCCGAAGTAGAGGCACCCTTGGAAGGTCCTCCCCTCTCGGTTCATCGCCTCGATCGTCGGCAAAAAGATCGTTTTCATGCACACGTCTGCTATTTCCGGGGTATAATAAGGGTTGGGCGCGACCGTTCCCATGCCGCCCGTATTGAGCCCTTCGTCGCCGTCGAGCGCGCGCTTATGATCCATTGAAGAGACCATCGGCACAACCGTCTTGCCGTCCGTAAAGGTCAGAACGGAGACTTCGGGGCCGCTCAGATATTCCTCCACGAGGACGCGGCTCCCGCTCTCGCCGAAAATTTTGGTTACCATCATATCCTCGACCGTCTTTTCCGCTTCCGCAAAATCGTTTACGATCACGGCGCCCTTGCCGAGGGCAAGTCCGTCCGCCTTGACGACGGCGGGATAGCCGCACGTTTTCAGATAGGCGAGCGCCGAGGCGGGATCGGTGAACGTGTGCGCCGCGGCGGTGGGGATATGGTACTTCTGCATGAGCTGTTTGGAAAAAACTTTGCTCCCCTCGATGATCGCGGCGTTCTTGCGCGGTCCGAAGCAGGGGATCCCAAGCGCTTCGAGCCTGTCCACAAGTCCGAGGCAGAGCGGATCGTCTGGCGTGACGACGGCAAAATCAGGTCTTTTTTCCGCGGCAAAGGAAACGATGCCCTCGACGTCGGTCGCTTTCACGGGGAAGCACTCGGCGTCCCGCGCGATGCCGCCGTTGCCCGGAAGGCACCAGATCTTTCCAACCGTGCTGTTCTTTTTGAGACTTTTGATGACGGCGTGCTCTCTGCCTCCGCCGCCGATGACTAAAATATTCATAGCTTCACCATGTTTTTTGTTGTTTTATTGTGAGAGCGTTAACCCTGCGGAGACCCTTCGACTTCGCTTCGCTACTTCGGAGCTTTGCTCCTCGTGCCGCCCTTCGGCAACATAGAACGTGCGGGCGGGGCAGGGTGACGGATTAGAAGCGCACTTTCTAATTACGTCATTCCGAGCTTGTCGAGGAATCGCCTTAGCGTTAATAAAACTGCGGCGACCCTTCGACTTCGCTCAGGGTGACGGATTTGGAACAGAGGGGCGGGGCAGGGTGACGTTTTAGAACACTGCGCGAAGCAGGGTTTCCCTGCGGCAGCGCCCACGATTTGCCGCATACTTGCGGCTTAGTGTTCGATGAAACGAACGAGAGGACAAGCAAGTTAAACCCGCGACAGCGCGTTTCCTCGCACAATTTTTTACGAACAAAGTGAGCAAAAAATTGTGCGAAATGCTTAGTGGTGGAAAAGCCTCAGCCCCGTGAACGCCATTACCATATTGTGTCTGTTCGCCGCCTCGATCACGATGTCGTCGCGGATGGAGCCGCCCGGTTCGGCGACATATTCCACCCCGCTCATCGCCGCGCGGTCGATGTTATCGGCAAACGGGAAGAATGCGTCGCTTCCGAGCGAAACGCCCTTCACCGTTTTGAGATACGCCGTCTTCTCCTCGCGCGTGAACGGCGCGGGGCGCACGGCAAAGTTTTTCCTCCAAACGTCCTCCCCCGTGACCTCTTCGGGCGCGTCCGAAAGGTACAGATCGATGATGTTGTTCATCTCCGGTCTGCCGACGCCCTCGGCAAAGCGGAGGGAGAGCACCTTTTCGTGGCGGCGGAGGTGCCAAAGGTCCGCCTTTTGCGCGGCAAGCCGCGTGCAATGGATGCGGGACTGCTGACCCGCGCCGACGCCGATCGCCTGCCCGTCCGCCGCAAAGCAGACCGAATTGCTCTGCGTGTATTTGAGCGTGATGAGCGAAATGATGAGATCGACCGCCTTGTCCTCCGGCAAATTCCGGTTGACGGTAACGATATTTTTGAGCAGATCCCTGTCGATCTTGGCTTGGTTGCGCCCCTGTTCAAAGGTGACGCCGAACACTTGCTTCCGCTCGATCTCGGCGGGAAGGAAATTCGGGTCGATCTTTACGATGTTATACGCCCCTTTGCGCTTGGTTTTGAGGATCTGCAACGCCGCGGGGGAATAGGCGGGCGCGATGATGCCGTCGGAAACTTCCCGCGCGATGATCTTTGCCGTCGTCTCGTCGCACTCGTCGGAGAGCGCGATCCAGTCGCCGAAAGAGGACATGCGGTCGGTCCCCCGCGCCCTCGCATAAGCGCAGGCGAGCGGACTGTCGTCAAGCCCCTCCACGTCGTCCACAAAGCATGCCTTTTTCAGATCGGGGGGAAGGATCTTCCCGATCGCGGCGGAAGTCGGAGAGACGTGCTTGAAGCTCGTTGCCGCGGCATAACCCGTGTTTTCCTTGATCTCTTTCACAAGCTGCCACGAATTGAAGGCGTCTAAAAAATTGATGTAGCCCGGTCGCCCGCTCAGAATTTCAACGGGGAGCTCGCTTCCGTCCGCCATAAAAATACGCGCGGGCTTTTGGTTGGGATTGCAACCGTATTTCAGCTCGAATTCCTTCATTTTTTCACCTCGTATATCGATTGAATATCACCTGTTCGCTCTCGCCCGTCTTGAAATCGTAGGCGCGGCAAACGAGGGAGATCTTGTTCGCTTCGTTGAGACTTTCCCAAATTTCACGGGCGAATTCCTTCACGTCGTTGGGAATTTTTACGGGTTCGGGCTCGCCGCGGAAGGTGGGGAGCGGACTGCCGTCTTTTTCGTAGGTATGGAGAAAATGCCCCGTGCCGTTGACCCCTTCGTAACAGAAGAAGAAGCGGTTGCACTTTTTCCCCTTTGCATCGGCGCTTTTGAGGATCGACATCTCGTAGGTGAAGTCCGCCGCCTTCGCGGGAAGATGCAAAACCGCGCTGATGCGGGGGGTATAGTTCGGCGCGTCGGGTTCGAACGTGCGCCACATGAGCGCATGGCGGAAGCAGTGCCCCTCCTTCAAGGAGCGCTCGATCGTATCCGTCTGGTCGCCGTTCGTGACAATGACGTCCCGTCCCGCCGTTTTCACGGGGGAATAGATGATGAGGGAGGGATCCTGCACTTTGGCGGGATCGAAGGGTTCTGTTCTGATCTCGTCGCCGTATGCCGCGAACACGCGGTTGCGGCTGTTTTCGCTCCTGCCCATGATAAAGTAGGCAAACATCGCCTTTTTTCCGTCGCTCGATTTTCCGACGACAATCCCTCTTCCGGGATAGGCGTTGTTTTTGAGAACGCGCGACATGTTTTTTCTGATGACGGACATTTATTTCTCTCCTCTTATTTTTTTACAAACCGTTTGGATCGCCTCCGGGAAGATGACCCACTCCGCCTCGCGCATCACCCGTTTTTGCAGGGTTTCGGGAGTATCCCCCTCCTTCACTTCCACCGCCTTCTGCGCGATGATGGGACCGCCGTCGCATGCGGCGGTCACGTAATGGACGGTCGCGCCGGTCACCTTTACGCCCGCTTTCAAGACTGCTTCATGCACATGCAATCCATAAAACCCCTCGCCGCCGAAGGCGGGCAGCAGGGCGGGATGGATGTTGAGGATACGGTTTTCGTATTCCTTTACGAAGGCGGGGCTTAAAATGCTCATAAAGCCCGCGAGGACGACGAGCCCGACCCGATATTCTTTCAACGTTCCGATGATCTTTTGTTCGCGCGCCGCGCGGTCTTTCATCTCGCGGCGGTCGATCACGACCGCGGGGATCCCCATCCGCTCTGCGCGTTTGAGAACGAACGCCCCCGCATGGTCGCAGATCAGGAGGACGACCTCTCCGTCGGGCAAGAGCCCCGCTTCCTGCGCGTTGCAAACGGCTTGGAAGTTGGTCCCGCCGCCCGAACATAAAATTGCGATCCTTACCTTTTCCATACCCGGATCCGCTCCTCAGACGAGTTCTACCCCGTCGCCTTCGACGATCTCGCCCAGCGCATATGCCTCTTCGCCGTGGGCGCGGAGGATCCCGATCGCCTTTTGCACGTCCTCTTTCGCGACGACGACGCTCATTCCCACCCCCATATTGAAGGTGTTGAACATATCGTGCGCGGAGATCTTTCCGCGCGCCTGTATGAGCGGGAAGATCGGAGGGATCCTGATGTCCGCCTTGCGGATCTTTACCCCCAGCCCCGCGGGAATGGACCGCGGCATATTTTCGTAAAAGCCGCCGCCCGTGATATGCGAGATCCCCTTGACTTTCACCTCTTCGAGGAGCGCCAGAACGGGTTTTACATAAATTTTCGTGGGCGTAAGCAAAACGTCGCCGAGAGACTTTCCGCCGAGTTCCGCAACGGGCGCGCGAAGGTCGGCATGCTCTACGTCGAATACCTTCCGCACGAGGGAAAACCCGTTCGAATGCACGCCGGAGGAAGGAAGGGCGAGCATCACGTCGCCCGCGCGCATCGCCGATTTGTCGACGAGCTTGCTCCTGTCCGCGATCCCGACGGTGAATCCCGCGAGATCGTACTCCGTTTCGGGCATGGTGCCGGGGTGTTCGGCGGTCTCTCCGCCGATGAGCGCGCAACCCGCCTGCACGCAGCCCTCCGCCACGCCGCCGACGATCGCGGCGATCTTTTCGGGAATGTTCTTCCCGCAGGCGATGTAGTCCAGGAAAAAGAGGGGCTTCGCGCCGCAGCAGATCACGTCGTTCACACACATCGCCACGCAGTCGATCCCGATCGTATCGTGGCGGTCGAGCAAAATGGCGAGCCGCAGTTTGGTTCCAACGCCGTCCGTGCCGGAGACGAGAACGGGGTCGCTGAACCCCGCGGTCTTTAAGGGGAAGAGCCCGCCGAAATCGCCGACGTTTTCGAGCCCCTCGGTGAGCGTGCGGCGGATATGCTTTTTCATGAGCTCCACCGACTTATATCCCGCGGTAATATCCACTCCCGCCTCTTTGTAACTTTCGCTGTAACTTTCCTTTATCATAAATGTTCCTTTTTTGTGATGGCAAAGCAGGTTTCCTCACGGCGTTAATTTTCGACTAACGCCCCCGCCAAGGGGGAAAAGAGAAAAGCAGGTTTCCTCACGGCGTTAATTTTCGACTGACGCCCCCGCCAAGGGGGGAAAGAGAAAAGCAGGTTTCCTCACGGCGTTAATTTTCGACTGACGCCCCTACCAAGGGGCGGGAAGGAGAAAAGAAACGCCGTGAAATTATTTCCTCAATCCCTGCGCGTTGGAAAATCACACTTTTCCATAAGCGCACACAATTTGCCGCATACCTGCGGCTTAGTGTCCGATGAAACGAACGAGAGAACGACCGCGTTGATGGTAAAGCAGGTTTCCTCACGGCGTTAATTTTCGACTGACGCCCCTGCCAAGGGGCGGGAAGGAGAAAAGAAACGCCGTGAAATTATTTCCTGTACTTCGGGTTCTCGGAGATCGGTCTTTCCCACCGCTCGAAGCGGCTCTTGGCGCTCTCTTTTGGCTCCTCCGTGGGATAGTTCCCGTCGAAGCAAGCCGTGCAAAAGCCCGTGCCGTCCCCCTTCGTCAGATACGAAACTTTTGCGAGGTCGAGATAGCCCACGCTGTCCGCGCCGATGATCTTGGCGATTTCGGGCACGGTATGGTGGCAGGCGATGAGGTTCTCGCGCGAATCGATGTCCGTGCCGTAGTAGCAGGGATTGAGAAAGGCGGGAGCCGAGGAGAGCATGTGGACTTCCTTCGCGCCCGCGTTCCGCAGCATCCGCACGATACGCTCGCAGGTGGTGCCGCGGACGATGGAATCGTCTACCAGCACGACCCGCTTCCCCGCGATCGCCGATTTTAAGACGTTGAGCTTGATCCGCACGCGGTCCTCACGGGCGGCTTGTCCCGGAGCGATGAAGGTTCTTCCGATATATTTGTTCTTGATGAAACCGATCCCGTAGGGGATTCCCGAAGCCTCGGCATAGCCGTAAGCGGCGTCGAGCCCCGAATCGGGAACGCCGACCACGATGTCGGCGTCGATATGGTATTGTTCGGCAAGGAATCTGCCCGCCTGCTTGCGCGCTTCGTGCACCGAATGCCCTTCGATCACCGAATCGGGACGGGCGATGTACAGATATTCGAACACGCACAGATGTTTCCCCCTGCCGCAATGGGAACGGTCGGAGACGATCCCGTCTTTGGTGAAGATGAGCATCTCGCCCGGTTCGAGTTCGCGGATGAGGTTCGCGCCGACGGAATCGAGCGCACAGCTCTCGGACGCGACGATGTACGCGCCGTCCTCCCTCTGCCCGTAGCAGAGGGGATGGAATCCGAACGGATCGCGGGCGGCGATCAGCTTGCTCGGCGACATGACGAGGAAGGAATAGGCTCCCTGCAAACGGTCCATTGCGGCGAGCACCGCCTCTTCGATCGAGCCGCATTTCACGCGCTCTTTGGTGATGATGTAGGCGATGACTTCGCTGTCCGACGTGGTATGGAAGATACTGCCGTCGTTTTCGAGCTCGTCGCGCAATTCGGAAGCGTTGATGAGGTTGCCGTTGTGCGCGAGCGCCATATTCCCTTTCAGATGGTTGACGACGATGGGCTGGGCGTTCTCTCTTCCCCCGCTTCCCGTGGTGGAATAGCGGACGTGCCCGATCGCCATATTCCCCTCGCCGAGCCTGTGAAGGACGTCGGCGGTGAACACGTCGTTTACGAGCCCCGCGTCCTTATAGGTGTGGAATACCCCGTCGTCGTTGACGACGATGCCCGCTGACTCCTGCCCCCTGTGTTGCAGGGCAAAGAGCGCATAATATGCGGTGGACGCGACGTCCTGTTTTTGCGGTGCGAAGATGCCGAACACTCCGCACTCTTCATGAATCTGAGACATAAAAGCTCCTTATGCGTTTTGCCCCGGACCGAAGGGATCCGGGCTTGCCGCGTCTTAGGGATCACTCCCCCGTGACCCGCTTGAAGATCTCTCTGTATGCGTCCTCGACGCCGCCCATGTCGCGGCGGAAACGGTCTTTATCGAGTTTTTCTCCCGTCTTTGCGTCCCAGAAACGGCAGGTGTCAGGCGAAATTTCGTCCGCGAGCACGATGCTCCCGTCGGGGAGACGTCCGAATTCGAGCTTGAAATCGATGAGCCGCACGCCGAGTTGCAAAAAATACTCCTTCAAAACTTCGTTCACCTGAAAGGCGTACTTCTCGATCGTCGCGATCTCTTCCTTCGTCGCGAGTTTGAGCGCGAGCGCATGATAGGTATTGAGCAGAGGATCGTCGAGCGCGTCGCATTTATAGGAAAATTCGATGGTGGGCTCGTCGAACACGATCCCCTCTTCGACCCCGTAGCGCTTTGCGAAAGAACCCGCGGAAACGTTGCGGATGATGACTTCGAGCGGCACGATCTTTACCTTCTTGACGAGGGTCTCGCGGTCGGAGAGTTCCTCCACAAAGTGGGTAGGGATCCCCTTCTTTTCGAGAAGCTGCATCAGCATGTTGGACATCCGGTTGTTGACGACGCCCTTGCCCGCGATCGTGCCCTTTTTGAGCCCGTTGAACGCGGTCGCGTCGTCCTTATAAGAGACGATGCAGAGGGTCTCATCCGTCGTCGCAAAGACTTTTTTCGCCTTCCCCTCATAAAGTTGGACTGTTTTTACTGCCTTTTCCATGTTTATTTTCTCCTTCGATCGTTTCATGCGATCAGAAATTTTTACTTGCCGTACTTTTCACTCAATTTTTTGTCCTTTTCGAGGACCTGCGCGGCGGATTTTCTGCGGGCGGCGAGCAACCGTTCGGTAAGGGGTCCGTCCCCCACCGCCAAAATTTCCGCGGCGAGATAGGCGGCGTTCTTCGCCCCGTCGATGGCGACGGTCGCAACGGGGATGCCGGAGGGCATCATCACCGTGGAAAGGAGCGCGTCGAGCCCGCCCAAACTTCCCCCTGCGACGGGAATGCCGATCACGGGCAGCACGGTGTTTGCCGCAAACGCCCCTGCAAGATGCGCCGCCATGCCCGCGGCGCAGACGATCGCCCCGAAGCCCTTCTCTCCCGCCTTCTCGGCAAATTCCTTCGCCTCTGCGGGCGTGCGGTGGGCGGAGAATACGTGCACCTCGTAAGGGATCTCAAATTCCTCGAATACGCCGAAGCATTTTTCCACAACGGGAAGATCGGAATCGCTTCCCATGACGACTGCTATTTTTCTCATAACTTTCTCCCGAAAAAAACAAAGAGAGCAGTTTTTCTCTACGCGAAAAAAACTGCCTCTATGCCCGAACAAACGTATAGATTTTTTCTCCCCGCTTGAAGCGGAAGAAGATGCTTGCTCTGTTCATGTTTTTATTATAGTACAAAGACGCATGCAAAGTCAAGCATATCGCGAATGAAAATAATTATCTCATTTTGTAACATTGAAGCTCGCCGCGGAAAGGGAAAACGTTCACAATTTATTTCGTTTTCCTTGACAACAGCGCCCTTTCTCCATTATAATTACGGGAAACAGAGGAGAAGATCATGGCAAGAGGAAATATACAGACGAAAGTGCTGTGCGTAAAAAAATTCGGCTGGCAGAGGATCGCCAAAGACAGGATGTGCTTCGGCTGGGAGCTCAACAACGCCGAAGAGCACACCGAAACGACCTCGACCGTAAGTTACAACGTAACGGAATATTCGGGCAAATACGAGATCACCCCCGAAGTGACGCACTCCACCAAGGTGCGGATCTGGCTCTCCTTCCTCCGCGACAGGGACCGCTTCGAAAATCTCGGTTCGATCGCGCTCATCGAGCTTTTCTATAAGCTCGTCTTTACCGTCCGAAGGATCCTCAGCCTCATCCTGCCCGTATTCGCCGTGATCGCGGCGATCATCGGGTTCTTGGCAGGGCTCGAAGGCGGGGTCCACCCCATCGTCCTTTGGTTCATCGGTCTTACGGGCGCGTGGCTTTTGGGGATCGTGCTCGAAGTCGTGCTCGCCCGCATTGCGGCGGCGATCTTGCGGCGCAAATATTGACTTCTTTTCATATGCGAATCGGCGGCAAGGTTGCCGCCGATTCTTTATTTTTGGTTGAATTTCTTCCTCACAAACCAGTCGGTGACCCGTTCGGGCAAGAGCTTGTTCGCATAGCGCAGAAAGTTGTTCCTGCTCCCCGCCGCGGAGACCGTGGGCGGGTTGCGCTTTGCGGCGAGTTTGAGGATGCTGTCGGCGACGAGCGAGGGCGACATTCCCCCCTGCTCCATATTCGCGAGGGCGGCCGAAGCCTTTTTCACCGAGGACGAATAGGTGCGGCTCTCCTCCTCGTTATATACCCTGCGGCTGTAAGTGAAATCGGTGGACGTGCCGCCGGGAAGAAGGGCGCTTACGCGGATGCCGTGGGGGCGAAGTTCCAGATCTGCCTCCCGCGCCAGCATAGACAGCGCCGCCTTCGAAGAGGAATAAAAACCATCGAAGGGAATGGGGACGTCTCCCCCCATCGAGCCGACGAGGATGACCCTGCCGCCCCTCTTTTTGAGAAAGGGCGCCGCCGCGCGGATCGCCTCGATGGCGCCGAAGTAGTTGACCTCGAACAGATACCGGTAGTCCCCGCTTTTTGCGTGTTCGAGCGGCGCCGCCATCGAAAATCCCGCCGAATAGACGAGCAGGTCGATGCCGCCCGTCTCCTCTCCGAGGGAGGCGATCGCCTTTTCGAGCTCGCCCTCCTGCGCGGCGTCCGCCGTGACCGAACGGATGCGCTCCCCGTTGAACGGCGTGCGCGAAATGTTATACACGTTATAACTTTTTGCATGCAATTTCAGCGCCGTTTCTCTGCCGATGCCCGACGACGCACCGACGACGACCGCAATTTTCTTCGGGGAAATACGCCCGTCGGTCTCCCCCGCCTTTTTCGTTTCCGCCTTCTCCCGCTCTTCCGCGCGCTCTTTGGGCGCTTCTTCCCGCGCCGCTTCGCCTGCCTTCTTTTCCTGTTTCATATTCCCGATTATGGGCAAAGGGCGCAATTTCTATACTCAGCCGAGGGCGATATCGAGGATCATCATGAGGCAAAACCCGAACACGACCCCCGCCGAGGCGAGCGTTTTGTTCCCCGCGTAACATTCGGGAATGAGCTCGGAGCAGACGACGGCGATCATCGCTCCCGCGGAAAAGGCGAGCGCCCAGGGCATGAGCCCCGAAACGACGGTGGCGAGGGCGGCGCCGAGCACGCAGGCGGGGATCTCCACCATGCCCGAACCCTGCGAAAAGAGAAAGCTCTTGAAAGGGCTCATCCCCTTTGCACGCAGAGGGAAGGCGACGCACATCCCCTCCGGAAAGTTCTGGACGGCGATCCCGACGCCGAGCAATATGGCGGTGAGCGCGCTCCCCTGCGAGCCGCACGCCTGCGCAAACGCGACGCCGACCGCCATTCCCTCCGGAATATTGTGCAGGGTGACGGCGAGATAGAGAAGGGCGCACTTTCTGTCCCCGATGCGTCTGAACCGCAGATCGCTCCGCGAGAGCGCCAGATCGGAGCAGACGATGAACGCGCCGCCGAGCAAAAAGCCGAGCGTGACGGTGAGATAGACGGGCAGAGAGGTTTTGTATTCCATTGCGGGAAGGAGAAGGGAGAAAAAACTCGCCGAGATCATGATCCCCGCCGCTGCGCCCGTGAGGGCGGTGAGCAGATGTTTATTTCCCCTTTTGGAAAAAAAGACGGCGCTGGCTCCCAAAGCCGTCATGGAATACATCACGAGCGAGAGCAGAAATGCCTGCATCACAGGACTGAGCGTAAAAAACCATTGCATTCGTAAGACCCCCGTGCACCGCATTTTCATGCAGTCAATTCATCCTATGCGCGCAAAATTCCGAAATGTTTCGGAGAAATTTTTTCCATTGATATTGACATTTGAAAAATTCTGTTTTATAATGATAAAAAATTAAAAATTTTGGGGGGAAATTTTTATGGCATTTTTGGCAATCGGCATCGTCACGCTCTTTTTGACGAGTTTCATGATCGCTTATTACGGGTATCTTTTCAAGCATACCGATCACGACGTCTCCTTCTTCCTGAGCGTAGGGATCATCTCCGTGGTAATGAATCTCTTTACCAACATGAGCGCTTCCGCGGCGGTCCTTTCCATCGTCTATCTCATCGTTGCGGTCGTGTTCCTCGGCGTGGGATTTGCGATCAGTCCCGACGGTTCCATCGCGTTCTACACCTCCATCGGCGGCTGGTTCGCAAATATCTTCAACGACGCGGAAATGATCGCCTATAAACTAATCTCCTTCATCTTCTCGCCCGTCGGCATCCTCCTCTTCTTTGTGTTCTACCGCAGCAAGCGCGAAATTGCGGTCGTCTGCGGCAAAGCGGGCGCGTGGGGGCTCCTCATCGAGCTCTTGCTCGTGTGGATGATCCTCGGACTTGTCGCCGGGTTTGGCTCCGTCGGCGCCGCCGAGGCAGCGGCAACATTCGCCGCCGCGATATAACCGTTATGTAACCGAAAGATCGTAAAAGCCCCTCTTCTTTCCGGAAAGAAGAGGGGCTTTTCTTATGCGCGTTTGCCCGCGTTACGATTCGAATTTGTAAGACGTGACGGACTCATACACTTCCCCTGCGTCTAAATAGGAGGAGAAGATCTCCGCGTATTCGGGCACGTTCACGTTGTTCGGGATCGCCTGCGTCTCCAAACAGAAGGCGGCGCGCTTGCCGTAGCGGATCGTCTTGCCCTGCTGGGCGAGCCCGTTCCCCGTATAGAACTGGACGGCGGGAAGATCGGTAAAGCATCTCATCCGAATGCCGCTCTTTTTGCTCTCCGCCACGGCGTATTCGAGGAATTCGCGGTTGCGGTTCTTCAAAAGATAGCAGTGGTCGTAGCCGTTCCCCCGCTTCAGATCGGGGTCGTCCGCCCCGATGTCCCGCCCGATTTCTTTGGGCTCGTTGAAATCGAAGGGGGTGCCCGCGACCTTGCGGAAGCCGCCCACGGGGATCATCGTGTCGTTCGTGGGGACGATCTCGTCGCTGTCGATCCGCACAACGTTGTCGAGAATGCTTCCGTCCCCCTCGCCGTTGAGGTTGAAATAGGCGTGGTTCGTGAGATTGATCACCGTCTTTTGATCGGTCGTCGCGCGGTAGCGGATCCTGAGTTCGCCGCCGGAGAGGGTGTAAACGACGGTAACGGTGAGCGTTCCGGGGTAGTTTTCCTCTCCGTCGGGGGAGACGAGGGTGAGAACGAGCGCGTCGCCCTCGATCTTATGCGCCCAGATCTTGCGGTTGAATCCCTCCTTGCCGCCGTGGAGGTGGTTGCCGCGGTCGTTGAGGAACAGCCGGTATTCCTTGCCGTCCACGACGAGCTTCCCCTCGCCGATGCGGTTGCCGAATCTTCCGATCAGCGCGCCCAAATACCCGCCGTTCGTCTCGTAGCCGGAAACGTCGTTGTAGCCGAGCACCACGTCGGTGGGCTTGCCGTTTTTGTCGGGCACGATAAGGCTCTGCAAGATCCCGCCGTAGCTTAAAACCGTTGCTAAGTTCGCCCCGTCGTGCAAGGTAAACGCGAGCACTTCGCGCCCGTCTGCCGTTTTGCCGAAATGTTTTGTCGTGATCATAGATTACCCCTTTCGATATTTTTTCCGAAATTACAGTTCGATCTCGCACGCCCCGACGCCGCGGAGCGACGTGTAATAGACGTTTTCCCTGCCGAACACTTTCGCCATTTTTCTGCCGTACTCCTCTTCGCGCCCCGCTTTGGGGAAGGCGAGCACCGTACCTGCGAATCCGCCCCCCATCATGCGGAAAGCGCCCTCTTTGAGGATCTGCCCGCTCAGCTTTAACGCGAGCACGAGGGGCTGTTCGATCTCGCCCGGCACATAACAGTTTTGCAGATAGCCGAGGCTGCTCTCCCCGCTCTTTTGCACCATTTCGAGGAAGGTCGCGCTGTCGCCCCGCAGGAGCGCCTGCGCCGCCCGCTCCACCCGCTCGTTTTCTTCGAAAAAGTGGAAGGCGCGCAAAATGGCTCTGTCGCTCACCTTTTTCCTTAGGCGGGGCACCGCCTCGGTAAGTTCTCCGAGCGTGAGCTCCCTCAGCACGCTCTTTCCGAGCGCCGCGGCGACTTCCCCCATCTCGCGGCGGATGTCGGCATAGTGGGAAGTGAGCCCCGCGTGTGAACCGCCCGTGTTCGTGATCACGATGCCGTAGCCTTCGGGGGGCGGAACGGGCGTAACGGCAGGCGAAGAGACGGAGGAAAAATCGATCCGGTTGAGCCCGCCGAACGCGATGCCGCACTGGTCCAGAAGCCCGCAGGGCTTGCCGAAATAGACGCTCTCCGCATACTGCGCCGCCCGCGCCCGCAGAAACGGGGAAACTCCGCCGCCGCAATAGAGCGCGTTTAGAATTTCGGCGACGAGCACCTCGAACGCCGCCGAGGAAGAGACGCCCGCCCCGCGGAATACCGTGCTGTGGGTGACGGCGGAAAATCCGCCGACGGGATAGCCGTTTTGGACGAAAAAGGCGCAAACGCCCCGCGCGAGGGAGACGGACTTCCCCTTTTCCCGCTCCCGCGAGGCAAGGTCCGAGACCGAGAATCGGATGGGCGCGAACTCCTGCGCGCGGATGTCGATCACGCCGTCGCCGCGCGGCGCGACAAAGGCGAGAATATCGCACGAAATGGCGGATACGAGCACGAGACCGAGGTTGTGGTCGGTGTGGTTGCCCACGAGTTCCGCCCTGCCGGGGGAGGAAAAGAGCCGTTTCGGCTCCTGCGAAAATTCACGGCGGAAAAAGAGCCGCATATCGGAGAGCCGTTTTTCGTCAACGTTGATGTCCATGGAAAGATTATAGCATAAAATAAAGCAAAAGTAAATAATCTTGGAAAAAATCAAGCAATCTGTTGTTATGTACAGAAAATATGTGCCCCTCACGCTCGTGCTCGTCGTTCTGCTCACCCTGCTTGCCACGCTCGGATGGAAAACGGCGGCGGCGACCCCCGCGATCTGCCTCGCGGAGAGCGGCGGGGAAGCGAAAGAAGTCTATCTCACCTTCGACGACGGACCGAGCACCGTGGTAACGGGGCGCGTCCTCGACGTGCTCAAAGCGGAAAATATCAAGGCGACCTTTTTTATCGTGAGCGACAGGGTCTGCGGCAGAGAGGAGATCCTCCGCCGCGCCGCCCGCGAAGGACATACCCTCGGCGTCCATTCCGCGACCCACGAATATTCGCGCATCTATGCCTCGGAGGAAGCCTTCCTGCACGACGTCGAAAAATGCGCGGGCGTGATCGAGGACGTTGCGGGGATAACGCCGAACGTCTACCGTTTCCCCGGCGGGGGCGCCCATCCGCGGTTTTCCGCCCTGCTCTCCGAGCGCGGCTACCGCGTGATCGGCTGGAATGCCGTTTGCGGGGACGAAGAGATCCCGCGCGCGGAAGCGGAGACCCTCTACCGCGAGGCGGTAAAGACTTCCCGCGGAAAACAGCCCGTCGTGCTTCTCCTGCACGATTCGGCAAACCACCGCGCGACCGCCGAGGCACTGCCGAAGATCATCTCCTATTATCGCGGACAGGGGTATGAATTCCGGCAATTCTGACCTTTTTTTCGGGGCGCTCCCCTGCGGGGCGCTTTTTTTTGAACTTTTCCGACTTCTCGGCAATGTACTTATAGAGCTCGCCGAGCGGGATCACGGCAAAGGAGCAGCCGAACACGGCGAGCCATTGAATTGCGCTCGGCGCAACGAGCCCGAACGCGCCCGCCAAGAAAGGCACGACGGCGAGCAGAACGTTGAGCGCAATGCCGAGGAGCGCCGTCGCAAGCAGCGTGCGGTTGGAAAAGAATTCGGCTATCGCCGTCCTTCCCCGCTCCTTCCGCACGTTGAACGCATGGAAGAGTTCCAGCAAGGAGAGGGTAAGAAAGGCGCAGGTGGAGGCCGCCTCGTTGCCCCAGCGCTTCAACCCGAAGAGGAAAAGACCGAGCACGATCGCCGTCTGCAAGAGCCCGAACACGAGCATAAAGATGACCGACTTCCTGCCGAAAATTTCGCCGACGGAGACGGGGGGTCGCTCCATAACGCCCGCCGTCCGCTCTACGCCGAGCGCGAGCACGGGGAGGGAATCGGTGATGAGATTGATCCAGAGCAGCTGGGTGGAGGTGAGGAAGTTATACTTCCAAAGGAATAACGTTGCAAAGAGCACGGAGAGGACTTCGGCAAAGTTCGTGCTCAAAAAGAAGGAGATCGTCCGCTTGATGTTGCAAAAGACGTTCCTCCCCTCTTCGACCGCATGCACCATCGCGGAGAAATCGTCGTTCTCGATCACCATATCGGCGGCGTCTTTGGTGACGTCCGTCCCCGAACCCATCGCGACGCCGATGTCCGCCGCGCGGACCGAGGGGGCGTCGTTCACGCCGTCCCCCGTCATGGCGACGACTTCTCCGCAGTCTTGCAACGCCTTCACGATCTGCTGTTTGTGCTTGGGCGAAACGCGCGCGTAGACGGAGATCTCCTTCACGCGGCGGAAAGCCTCCCCTTCGTCGAGTTCTTCCCCCGTAACGACCTCGCTCGGCTCCTTCGCGATGCCGAGCGACCGCGCGATCGCAAATGCCGTTTCGGCGCTGTCGCCCGTGATCATCACCGTTCTCACGCCCGCTCTGCGGCATGCCGCCACCGCCTCTTTCGCCCCTTCCTTCGGGGGGTCGTACATGGCAACGAGCCCCAAAAAGGTGAGGTGTTCCTCTTTCACCACGCCCGGATACTCTCCCTCGGCAAAGGCGAGCACCCGCTTTGCCTGTGCGGAAAATTGCGAGACGTATGCTAAAATTTTGTCCCGATCGCCCTGCGTGAGCGGTCGTTTGCCCTCTCCTGAGGCAAGGAATCCGCACCGCGCGAGAACGACCTCGGCACCGCCCTTTACAAAGAGCGCCCGCTTCCCCTCCGTTTCGGCGGCGACGCTCATAAATTTGCGCTCGGACGAGAACGGGACCCCGCCCAGCCGCTTCCCCTCGGCAAAATAGCCGCATCGGTCGGCATATTCAAGAAGCGCCACCTCCGTGGGATCTCCCAAATAGCTCCCCGCTTCCCCCTTTACGGTATGGCAGAGGCGGATACAGCGCAAAAGCCGCTTTTGCACCGCCGTTCCGGCGTACGGTTCCCCCGCCGCGGATAGGTCGGTGCACAGATCTTCCACCGTCATCTTGTTTTTGGTGAGCGTGCCCGTCTTATCCGAGCAAATGCAGGTGCAACTGCCGAGCGTTTCCACCGAGGAGAGCTTGCGCATGACCGCCCGCGCTTTGCTCATCCGCTGGACGCCCATCGCGAGAATGATGGTGACGACGGCGCCCATTCCCTCCGGGATCGCCGCAACGGCGACCGCCACCGCCGACATGAGATTTTCCAGAAAGCCCACGCGGCGCGCCAAAATTCCGCCGAGGAAGAGGACCGCCGCCACGATGAGGACGGTGACCGTGATCACCTTTCCGAGCTTCTCGACGGTGCGGTCGAGGGGGGAAGGCGCGGGCTTTGCGCGGTGCAATAGCTTGGCGATCTGCCCCATCTCCGTCTCCATTCCCGTCGCCGTGACGAGACAGCGCGCGGAGCCGCCCACGCAGAACGTCCCCATGTGCACGGTGTTTTCCCGTTCGGCAAGGGCGGAAGAGGTGACCGCGCAGTCCCGCTTCTGCACGGGTTTGCTCTCCCCCGTAAGCGACGATTCGTCCACGCGGAGCCCCTCGGAAGAGAGGATGCGGCAGTCGGCGGGGATGCGGTCCCCTTCGGCGATCTCCACCACGTCGCCGGGCACGAGGAGGGTGGCGTCGATCTCGCAGACTTTCCCCTCTCTCACCGCCTTTGCCGTCGCCCTGGAGAGCTTTTTGAGCTTTTCGATGGCGGAATCGGCGCGGTATTGCTGGACGAATCCCACGACGGCGTTCAGCAGGATCACAAAGAGCAAGATGCCCGTATCGGCGATCTCGGAGAGGTCGCGCGTAACGTAGGCGAGCACCCCCGATAAAACGGCGGCGCAAATGAGGATGACCGTCATGAGGTCCTTGAACTGTGCAAAAAACAGACCCGCGAGGCTTTGCTTTTTGCCTTCGTCGAGTCTGTTCTCTCCGTATTTTCCGAGGCGCGCCGAAGCCTCGTTTTCCCTCAGCCCGGCGTTGCCGGAGCCGAGTGCCCGCAAAAGTTCGCTCTTTCCGAGCTTGTACGCATCTTTCATGCTACAAGATATGAGAAGCGGGCGGCGAATATGAAGGTTATAATTTCATTTTGCGCTTGAACACGAGATAGAAGAGGATCGCCGCCGCACCCGCGGCGCACGCCGCTCCGAACACGATCGACAAGATGAGGTAGGCGCGCGAGGCGGTCTCCACGGCGAGTACATAGCGGGTGTGGGAAAATGAAGTTGCCGAAAAGACAAGGCAATCGCCCTCCCTGACCGCGCCGACTTCCTCCAAATTTCCGTCCGCGTCCACCCAAAACAGCTTGATCTCCTTCTCCCTCAGCTCTTCCGCCACGGGCAAAGACACGGTGAGTTCGCCCGCGTCCTCCACGACGATGCCGTCTTGCTGTAAGGTGAGTTCGTACACCCGCCGCGCTTCGAGGCTCCCCTCCGGTTTTACGGTGACCGAATCGGTCACGTCCTTCACGCCGAATTTCCATTCCGGCGGCAACCCCTCCTCTTTGGTGGCGGAGTATTCCATGCCCTCCGTTCTGCCCGTGATGGCTCTGCGTAAGACCGTGAGCGAGGTCGTAAATACCGATAAAATGTCCTCGTAATTCTCGCGGTCGGAGACGGAGAAAGAGAGCTCCACGTGATAGACGTCCGCGGGGAGCGCGGCGGCATTCAGAGGGGTTCCCCCGACCGTCGCCAAAACGGCGATGCCTTCGGGAAGAGAGGGCACGAAATCGCGCGCGTCGACCGCGTTCCCCTCCTTCACGGAGAGCGCCGCAATGTCGGCTTCGGTGACGGATACCTCGTATTTGCTCACGGTCACGAAGAATTCCAACTCCTTTTCGCCCACCTTCACCTTGATCGCCGCCTTCCCGTTTTCATGACTGCTCAGATCCCCGGAAAGGGTATAATAATCGTCGATGTAGATCTCGCCGCACTTTTCCGTCGTCTCTTCGGGGGTCGCGCAGATGGGGCGCTCGTAGCCGTCGTCGTACATGCCCTTGAAGGTATATCCGCCGTCCTCGGTAAGCAGGCTCAAAGGACTGTCGAAGTAGAGCTTGGGCGGGTAGTCGGGAGCGATCACCGAGAGGGAAAGGATACGCGGTTTTTGCACCGCGATCTCGATCTGCGCCCGCGCCTCTTCGCCGTTTTCGCCCGTCGCCGTCACCGTGACGGGGCAGGTCGCCACCGTAAGGCGCCCCGAAAGGGAAAAGGAGAGCTCTCCCGCATAGGGCACCCCGTTCACGTTGACGCCCGTCACCTCGACCAGCTCTTTCAAACGTTCAAGCGAAGTGGTGGGAAAAACCTTTTCGCCCGAATAGGTCGCCTCGATCGAGCTGAGCGGCGCAACGGCGAGCCGCCCGTTTTCGGCGACGTAACGCTTGTCGTCCGCGGAAAATGTCCCGCTCCCGTCGCCGTCGGCAAAAATATCCCGATCGTCTTTATAGAGGCTGTCCGCCGCCGTGGTGACGCCCGCCGTGCCCGAAAAATTCGAGACGTGCAGTTTATTTCCGTACGTAAGAAAGATATTGCTGTCGTTTCCCGCGCCGTCCGTATTGCCCGTTACCGTCGCTTTTCCGCTCAGCGCGCAGCTTCCCGTAACGTAAATGCCGCCGCCGTCGAGCGTTGCCGTATTGCCCGAAATTTCCCCGCCGTTCATCGTGAACGTCCCGCGGGAATCGACGTAAACGCCGCCCCCCTGCTCGGCATTTCCGCCCGTAATCCTGCCCGTTCCGTAGAGGGTAAGTTTGCCGACGACTTTCAGCACGGAGCCGCTCCCGCCCTCTGCGAGCGAGAGAGCGAACTCGTTGAGATAGAGCGTCTTTTCTCCCGAAACGGAGATCGTCTCCTGCGTCTCGGCGTCGGCGAGAAGGGTGAGCGCGCTCCCCGCTTGCCATGCACCGAGCGCCTCTTCAAAAACCGTAAAGTTCTCTCCGTCCACCATGGCGACGGCGCCTTCCTGCGGTTCGGGGTCCTGTTCCTCCGCCGCGGCGGAAAAAACGGCGGGCGCCGCGGAAAAAAGGACGGGCGTAAGCAGAAGCGCGAGCCCGGCAACGGGGATAAATTTCTTCGGATCTCCCATAAAAACAAACCTCTTTTCTTTCTCTTTGAAATTATAACACTTTTCCCGCAAATAAGCAAGTATTTTCCCGAAAATGCGGACCGCCCGCCCGCGCGCATAATTTTCCCGCGTTTCCCCATACTTTTTGCATGAAAATTACGGGAACGCTCCGAAAAGACCTTGCGGCGCTGAAAAAGATTTTGCCCGCGGAAGACATTCTCACCTTCGACTTCGAATCGGAGGCGGGGCTCGCCTTTACCGCCGTCTTTGCCGACCCCATCACCGATAAAGAACTGCTCGGCGAGCAGGTGATCCGCCCGCTCCTGCGCTATGAGGGGGCGCCGACCGCCGAAGAGGTGGGAAAGAAGCTGACGTCCCCCGAAAAACGGACGGAGACCGACCTTGCAAAGCTCTCCGAAGAGGTGCTCGCGGGCAACCCCGTGCTCCTCTTCGAGGGCATGGACGAGGCGATCATCGTGGGCACGAAAAAGGTATTCGTCCGCGCCGTCGCCGAGCCTTCCACCGACGTCGCCGTAAAGGGACCCCGCGAAGGATTTATCGAGGACGTTAAGATCAATACCTCGCTCGTGCGCCGCCGCCTGAAAACGCCCGAACTCAAAATCGAATTCCTCAATGTGGGCAGACGCTCGAAAACGTATGTCGCCGTTTGCTATCTCGACGGGACTTCGGTACAAAAAACGGTGGACGACATCAAAAAAAAGTTACAGGAGATCGATATCGACATCATCCCCGATTCCTCCTATCTCACCCACTTTCTCTCTTCCCGCCCCTATTCGCTGCTCAAACAGATCGGCACGACCGAAAAACCGGACATCTTCTGCGCGAAGATCGCGGAGGGAAGGGTGGGCATTCTCGTAGACGGCTCCCCCATCGCCCTCACGGCGCCGTACCTGCTCGTGGAGGACTTCCAGTCGAGCGAGGACTACTTCGTGCCGCCCTACCGCGCGACCTTTACGCGCATTCTGCGCCTTCTTTCCCTGCTCGTGGCGATCTATCTGCCCGCGTTTTACATTGCGGCGCAACTTTTCAAACTGCAACTCTTCCCCATCAAACTGCTGCTCACGATATCGGGAAGCATCCGCGACATCCCCTTTTCGCCCTCGCTCGAAATGCTGCTCGTGCTGTTCGTGCTCGAAGTTCTGAACGAAGCGAGCATACGGATGCCCAAATATGTGGGAATGGCGCTCAGCGTCGTCGGCGCGCTGGTGCTGGGCGAAACGGCGGTCTCTGCGGGATTCGTCTCCACGCCCGCGATCATCATCATCGCGTTCAGCGGGATCGGGCTGTACGCCGTCCCCAACCTCATCGAACAGACGAGCGTTCTGCGGCTCATTATGCTCCTCGTCGCGGGGAGCGTCGGCACCTACGGGATCATCCTCGTCACGGCGTTTTTACTGCTCTATCTCGTGACGGCGGAAAACTTCGGGGCGCCCGTGCTCGCGCCTTTTTCGCCCGTCGTGGGAAAAGATCTCAAAGACAGCCTGATCAAGTACAATCTCGGCTCCCTTCCGACCCGTCCCCAAACGATCGGAAGCAAAAACAAGAGGAGGCTCAAACATGAATAAACTCTCTGCCCGCCAAATTTATTTCTTTCTCGCCTTCGTTGCGCCCGTCGGCAAACTCGTCGTTCTCCCCGCGCGGCTCGCTGAATATGCGGGCAACGACCTCTGGATCCCCGCGGCGGTGCAATTTCTTTTGCAGGCGGCGATCGTGTTTTGCGTGCTGCTCCTCGCCAAACGGAATATGAGCCTCTTCGAACTGTTGGAAAATACCTTCGGGAAGGCGGTCGCGGGGATCGCCGTGCTCCTCTTCGGGCTGTTCCTGCTCTATGCGGGGCTGTTGCCCATTCTCGAACAGAAACTCTTTGTGCAGGGCGTTTTTTACGATACCCTGCCCTCCCTGCTCGCCTTTACGCCCTTCTTCCTCTTTGCCGCCTATCTCTGCTCCAAGCCCCTTTCGAGCTACGGGCGGGTATTCGACCTTCTCGCTCCCATCGCCGCCGCGGGGCTTGCGGGCGTGCTCCTCTTTTCGGCGGCGAACGCCGATTACGGCGCCGTGCTCCCCGTGGGCGCTTCGGGCGCGGAAGGGCTTCTCCGCGGCACGGCTTACTCGTTCAGCTGGTTCTTCGACTCCGTGCTCCTGCTCTTCTTCCTCGGAAAGTTCGAATATAAAAAGGGCATGGCGTGGAAGGGGGCGCTCTGCTATCTCGGCGGGGGAGCGGCGGTCGTGTTCTTCCTGATCGTGTTTTACGGCATCTTCGAGGGGACCGCGATCAACCAGCTCTTCGCCTTTACCAAGACGAGCAAGTATTTCTCCGGTTTTACCGTGCTCGGACGGGTAGACTATCTCTTCATCTTTGCCCTCTCGCTCGTGATGGCATTTTACTGCGCGTTGCCCCTTTCGGGCGCGATCGAGAGCTGTGTGCAGGTGTTCGGGCGCAGAAAGTATCTGCCCACCCTGCTCGCCGTCGGGATCGGCGTGCTCTACTTTGTGTTCACCTGGCTCTTCGATTACCGCTTCGGCGACGTGATGAGCGCCGTCTCCCAGAAAGCGTTCTGGGTCTTTCCCGTCTTTACCGTACTTCTGCCCGCACTCTGCCTCTTGCTCAAAAGGAGAAGATCTCATGACCGCCCGTAACTTTATCAAAACGATCCCCATGAAATTGTACCTGATTCTGCTCGCGATCGTCCTCTTCTCCTTCTTTTCCAACGATTTCGGGCTCGTGGACATCCAAAAGACGGCGATCATCCTCGCCGCCGGCATCGACAAATCGGAAAAAGGGTTCACGCTCACCGCGCAGATCGCCGTGCCCAAGGGGAGCGACCGCGCGCAGGGCGGGACTTCGAGCGTGGAGATCTCCGCGGAAGGAGAGACCGTTTCCGACTGCGTCTCCCTCATCTTCGGCAAGACGGGCTGGGTGCCCAAGCTCGTTTTCTGCGACCTCATCGTCCTCGGCGAGGACGCGGTGAAGGAGGATACCGTCTCCTATCTCAACTATTTCCTGCGCAACGAATATATGCCCGACAACTGCCTGCTCGCCGTCTGCGAAGGGAAGGCGGAAGAGCTCATCTCCTCAAAGAGCGCCATCGACGACGCCTCTTCGCTCGCCATCGAGAAACTCTTCTCCGACGCCGCGGAAAAATCGGGCAAAGTGATGACGAACACGCTGAAAGATTTTGCGATCGGCTATTACGGCGTCTCCGAGAGCAGCTATCTCCCCTTCATCCGCATGACCCCGCAAAAGGGTTCCCAGCAAGCCGAAGGCGGAAGTTCGGGCGGAGGTTCGGGCGGCTCCGCGGGCGGAAGCTCCGGCGGGGGCGAAGAGGAACAGATTTACAGCGCGGAGGAGACGGCGATCTTCCTCAAAGGGAAAATGGTGGGGCTTCTCTCCGCCGAGCAGACCCTGGCGCTCTCCCTCCTCGAAGGGAATGTTTACGCGGGCACGTTTACCGCGAAAGACGGGGAACGACCGGTGACGCTCACCGTGTTGCGCAACGAAGGCGGGGTATCGCTCGGCATGAAGGGGGCGCCGAAGGCGAAACTCACCGTAAGCGTGATGGCGCGCCTGTGCTGCCGCGGGACGACCGCGCCCATCGAAGATATTTCTTCCGACGCCGTTTCCCCCGAAATTCTCGAAAGCGCCAAAGAGGTGCTCACGGGCTACCTCAACGGGCTGTGGGAGGTGTGCAAGCAGACGAAGTGCGACCTGCTCGAACTCAAAAAGTCCCTCTACCGTTCCTCGCTGAAAAAATACGGGGAATGGAAAGATTATCTGCTCGACGCCGTCACCCCGGAGATCGTTGCCGAAGTGAATACCCTGAAATGACCGCGAAAAAAAATTCCTCAAAAAATTTTTCCGAAACCGCTTGACAAAAGAAAAATATGTGTTATAATGAAGGCACAAAAGGAAAATAACTTCCAAAAAATGTTACTTTCCAACAAGGAGACCACTCCAATGGACAGGATCGTCTGAAAAACCGCAATCACACCCTTTACACGGACGGAAAAGTTCGCATCGCAGGGAGACCGTTGAGGCGGTAAGGTCTTCGAAAAAACATCATATCGGGAGGTACGACGATATGAAAAATTCCCGGCACTTGAAGATCAAGTAAAAGGAGGACACACCGATGTACTATTTATCCCAAGGGGCGGAAAAGTAACTCCACTGAAAAAGACGCGCGGCGGGCAGGCATGCCGCATCGGGAACGAGTCCCGTAAATAAAGTCGAGTTACTCCGAAAAAGGACGAGAAGGTCCGAAGTACGGCTACCCGACACAACTGAATGAGAGGATCGCCCTCCGTACGCGGTACGGAGGGTCTTTCTTTTTGCGCAAAAGCGCCCTTTCCTCTCTCTTCGACAAACAAAGACGGAAACTCCCCTCTCTCGCCCCGCCGTTGCCTTTATAATGAGGAAAAACGATACCGAGGTGACTATGAAACTGCCCAAGTTCAAACTCCCGCCCCTCTCCGTAAAGACGGCGGGAAAATACTGCGCCCTTTTTGTGGCGATGGTCTTTATGAATTTCGCCCTGCCGCAACGGGAGCTCCTCTCCTTTCCCCTCTATTATGCCGCCCTCTGCTGCGGATTCGACCCGCTCGTTATGAGCGCGGGCTATCTGATCGCCTCTTCGGCGGCGGTCAACGCCTACGCCTCCCTCGCCGCCGCGGTGCAATGCGCCTTTCTTTTGCTCGTGTTCACGCTCTACCGCCGCTACGGACGGATGATGCGCCTCGAACGGCTCGCGTACATAGCGCTCTGCCAGCTGCCCTTCCTCTTTCTCTTTCCGCATACGGGATATGCCCTTTTCCCCTTCTCTCCCCTTTTGCAGAAGCTGGCAATCTCCGCCTTTCTCTTTCTCCTCTCCGCCTTTTTCGAGGGCGGGCTCAATTCTTTGCTCTGCCGCGTGTTCCGCTGCCGCCTCACTTCGGGACAGCTCGCCGAAATTTTGCTCATGTGGCTGGTGCTGGGTCTCGGACTGTGCGGCGCGCTGGGGGAAATCGCCTTTTCCTGTGTTGCGCTGAGCGTGCTTCTGCTCGGCGCCATCCTCCTCAAAAACGCCGCCGCCGTGCCCTTTGCCATCGTGCTCTCCGTCCCCCTCTGCTTCATCGGCGGAAGTTGCCTTCCCCTCGCCCTCTTCGCGATCTACGCCTGCGCCGCCGTGCTTCTCTCCACCTACGGGAAGATCCCCTCCACGCTCGCCTTCCTCCTCACCTATCTGTGCGCGCAATTCTTCGGCGGCGTGTTTTCCGAAACCGCCTCCGCCATCGTCTTTGCCCTGCTCCCGTGCGCGATAGCCTCGCTCATCGCCGTCTGTTTCCCCGAAAAATGGTACGCCCGCGCCAAAAAGAGCCTGCTCTTTTACCGCGAAAACGCCCTGCCGCGCGTCGCCATCAACCGCAACCGCCGCGCCGTCGGCGAACGGCTCTACGAGGTCTCTTCCCTCTTCCGCGAGATCGAGGGCGCGTTCTCGGAGACCCTCCCGGAGGATAATTCCGTCTCCCTCATCCGCGATAAGCTGGTCTCCACCCTCTGCCGCGACTGTCCGGGGCGCTTCCGTTGCGAAGAGGCGCACCTTACCGAAGGGCTGGATAAGCTCATCGCCATCGGCTACGCCAAAGGGCAGGTGAGCCTCATCGACCTGCCCGCGGACGTCGGGAACCACTGCGGGAATGCGGCGGGATTGCTCTTTGCCTGCAATAAACTGCTTTCGGGCTACCGAAGCACGGCGCGGGAGATCCAGAACGCGCGCGAAGGGCGGAAACTGCTCGCGGAGCAGGCGCACGGCGTGAGCGAGATCCTGAAAGACATCGCCCTCGAACAGAGCGAAGAATACTCCTTCTCCGAGGGGGAGACGATGCTCTCCCGCGCCCTTGCGAACGCGGGCATCATGAGTTCGGAGATCTTCGTTTACGGCGAGGGCGCGACCTTGACCGTGAGCATGACCCTTTCCCCCGATACGGACGGAAAGAAGGTGTGCGAAGTGGCGGGCGAAGCGCTCGGCACCCCCCTCTCGCTCGCCGAAAAGATCCCGCTTGCCGCGGGGCGCGCCTGCTTCATCTTCAAGCGCAGACCCGCCTTTGACGCGGCGTTCGGCGTTGCGAGCCGACCCAAAGAGGGAGAGAGCGCCTGCGGAGACGCCTATTCCATCCTCAAAATCGACGAGCGGCGCTTCCTCATCGCCCTCTCCGACGGCATGGGGAGCGGCGAAAACGCGCGCGACGTCTCGGACAGGACGCTCAACCTCTTAGAGAGTTTTTACAAGGCGAAGATGCCCTCCGAAACGGTGCTCACGACCGTCAACCGCCTCATCGCCTATTCCCCCGAAGAGACCTTCTCCTGCCTCGATCTCGCCGCCGTGGATCTGGATACGGGCGACGCCGACATCGTGAAGATCGGCTCCCCCGTCGGGTTCATCCTCTCCGACGAAGAGCTGAGGGTGTTGGAGGGGGAATCCCTGCCCATCGGCATGCTCGACGCGATCCACCCCGCGACCATGCGCACCAAAATCGGGGAAAACGACTTTATGCTCCTCATGAGCGACGGCGTGACCTCGGCGTTCGGCTCCTCCGCCGAGCTGTACTCCTATCTGAGCGGGTTGAGGCCCGTCAACCCGCAGTCGCTTGCCGAGGAAGTTTTGCAGACCGCCCTCTCCCATTACCGCGGCGCCGCCGAGGACGACATGACCGTGCTCACCGTGAAATTGTTGAAAAGCGCATGAATCCCCTGCGGAAAAAATATATGAAAATAGTTGACGTTTTTTCTGTTATGGGTTATAATGTCCATATCGACAGCATTGAAATTCGTTCATCCTCACTTGTGGGTAGCCGTGCGTTGCATTTGCGACGTGCGGCTTTTTTTCCAAAAAAAGAACGCCCGAAGGATGGATCTCTCCGGGCGGTATGTTTGATTCATTTCGGTATGGCGGGCGGCGCCCACAGGGCGGGCGTTCCGATCAGCGGCTTGCTTTCGCGTTCCCGCTCGGTCCACTTCGCAATGCGGGCGAGCGCGGCGTTCCCCCACTCCCATTCCGTCGCTTTGCGGAGCAGAAATTCCCCGTTGCACACCTCGCGTTCATGGCAGTCGAACCCGCGCGGCATGAGATAGGCGTCCCGCGAGCCGCTCATCCCGAAGCCTGAGACCGTCTCCACCGTAAAATAGAAACAGTTCTTGGCGTAGTAGAGATTCCATTCAAAGTTTTTTTCGCTGAGCTCGGCGAGTTTTTTGGGGTTCTGCCGCGGCAGGACCACCGAACAGGGCGAAAGATCCGCGAGCTTTTCCCGAAGCTCCAAGCAGGAGAGCGGCTCCCCGCCGTCTGTAAAATATCCGCCGTTGGTAGGGTCGAGCATACACCACTTCCCGCGCTTTCTGTCGTAGATCTCGGCAACGACGTGGTTATCGGCGTCGTAGGGGGAATTCGGGTACAGCCCCACCCGCCGCGCATGGATGCCGAGCGCCAAACAGCACTCTGCTAAGATCTTTGCCTTGCAGGCGCAGTTGAGCCCCCGTTCGCGGTTCCCGAAGCTGTATTCGAGGAGCGCGAGCGCGTTGAGCGGGATCTCGCTCGGCTCGGACAGGAAAAATTCGCCGTCATGCACGAGATTCGGCGCGAGCCAACGGCAGAGCCTGAGCGCCATCGTAAACTCATCGCCTCTGCCCGCGATCTCTTCCAGCCCGTATTTGCGGCGGAGCTGCGCAAACTCTTGGCAACCGAAACGATAGAAAAGCGGGATCGGTTCCCCCTCTTCGAACTTTCGGTTGCCGTGCAAAATCCCGCAATAGATCTCCATCAAGCGGTTGTTCTGTTCCCGTCGCTCTTTCTTGGTCATGTCCCCCCCTCCGAAAAAGGTCCGGCAAGGACGTTATTCCTCTACGGTCACCTGACAGCTCTTCATCGTCGCCAGCGCCGCCTCATGGAGTTGCGGCGTTACGCCCGCGCATGCGGAAGAGATCACCCGCACCTCCGCTTCCGGCAGCATCGCCTTAACGAGCAACACGTTGCTCACCACGCAGATGTCGGTACAGACGCCGCAAAAGGTGATGTCGTCGTAGCCCTCCGCACGGATATATTCCGCGAGGGACAGACTGCCGAAGGCGGGTTTTTCGAATACGGGAGCCCCCGCCCGGTACACTTCGGGCAGGATCTCCCAGCCTTCCGTCCCCTTGATGCAATGTTTGACGGGAAGATGCCTCCCTTCCCGCGTTTCCATGTAGTTTTCCCCGTGGGTATCGGCGGTGTAAACGACGTTCTCCGCCGCCTCCGCGAGCGCCTTTACGCGGGGCACGATCGCCTGCGCCTCCGCCGTTGAGAGCGCCCCCGTAACAAAATCGCGTTGCATATCCACGACGACGAGCAGTTTTTTCATAGATATTTTTTCAGCTCCTTAATGACGAGATCGGCAATATAACGGCATCCGCGGTGGGTGGGATGCACGCCGTCCACCGAAAACTGTTCGGGCTTGATGTCCTGTGTAAGCCCCGTAAAGATCTCGTCGAGCGGAATGAGCGGAAGCGCTTCCCTCACGGCGATATTGCCGATGACCTCGTTGATTTGCGCAATGTAGGGACGGAGGCGGGGCTTGTCCTCCATGTTGAGGACGAAGGGCTGCAAAAGGAGCAGCTTCGCGCCCGTCCCCTTGATGATCTCCACGAGTTTGTTGTAATTCTCGGTGAACTGCTCGACGGTGACTTCCCTTCCGAGCAGAAAACGGTGCCATACGTCGTTGACGCCGATGGCAAGGATGACGATGTCGGGATGTTCGTCGACGACGTCTTTTTGCACCCGTTCGAGGAGCTCGACGGTGCGATCTCCCCCGACGCCGCGGTTGAGGATGTCGAGTTCGAGATCGGGGTACAGCAGACGGAGCTTCCCCGCCGCGATCTTAACATAGCCGACGCCGAGATCGTCCGGATCGAGCAAATTACGGTTGGATTCGGTGATAGAATCCCCGAAGAAAACGATTTTCATGATAACCCCTCCCTTTCCTCAAAAAATTTATTTTTCGATCTTTTCCAGATAGGCGGCGATACATTTTTGGATGATCTCCACCGCTTCGTCGCGGTGAGCGATCTCCTTGACCGTCGTCTTTTTATGTTCGAGCGTCTTATACACTTCGAAAAAGTGCATCATTTCGTCAAAGACATGTTTCGGAAGCTCTTTGATGTCGTAATATTCGTTATATGTGGGGTCTTTATGCGGAATGGCGATGATCTTCTCATCGAGAGAGCCGCTGTCGATCATCTTGATGACCCCGATGGGATAGCAGGAGACGAGCGTCATGGGATAGATGACCTCCCCTGAAAGGACGAGCACGTCCAAGGGGTCGCCGTCCTCGGCAAGGGTCCGCGGGATAAAGCCGTAATTCGAGGGGTAGACCGTGGAAGTATAGAGCACGCGGTCGAGTTTCAAAAGCCCCGTCTCCTTATCGAGTTCGTACTTTGCCTTGCAGCCCTTCGGGATCTCGATGAGCGCTTCGAACGACTTGGGTGTGATCCGCTTCGGATCGATGTCGTGCCAGATATTCATAAACCTCTCCTTTTTTTCCATAATATTGTAACATACTTTTGCGGCAAGGGCAACCATCGCGGAGAAATTTTTTTAGATTTTTTGTTTTTCGGGTAGAATATACTTTGACAATCGCCGAAATTTATGGTATGATGAGGGCAAGAAAGTCAAGAGAAACAGAAAAAAATGTCACGGCGTTTCTTTCCGCGCGGAGCGCGCAAAGGAGCGGGTGAATAATTTGCAGAAGTACCCAAGAGGCTCAAGGGGCTCCCCTGCTAAGGGAGTAGTATCAGAGAATGGTAGCGCGGGTTCGAATCCCGCCTTCTGCGCCACGGAAAGGCACCCGAAACGGGTGCCTTTTCCCGTGGCGCAGAAGGCGGGTCACTCGGAAACGCGAGGTCGCCGCGGGTTCGCGCGAGGAGGCGGAAACGGAAAAGCACTTCTCTTCCGCACAGTCCGCCGCCGACGACGCTTTCAATCGAAGCG
>CANRNP010000015.1 GCA_947632015.1 uncultured Clostridia bacterium
GTCTCTCCCTTTTCACCTTGGGGACCCTGTGCGCCCGTCTCTCCCTTTTCACCTTGGGGACCCTGTGCGCCCGTCTCGCCCTTTTCGCCTTGGGGACCTTGTGCGCCCGTTTCGCCCTTTTCGCCTTGGGGACCTTGTGCGCCCGTCTCGCCCTTTTCGCCCTGGGGACCTTGTGCGCCCGTCTCGCCCTTTTCGCCCTGGGGACCTTGTGCGCCCGTCTCGCCCTTTTCGCCTTGGGGACCTTGTGCGCCCGTTTCACCCTTTTCTCCCTGGGGACCCTGTGCGCCCGTCTCACCCTTGAACATGGCGATAAGTTCATCAAGCGTACCTTCAAAACCGAGTTCCTGCGCCTTGGCATAGACCCGTTCCATCGTCCAAAGGTCATCGGTTTGGTCTACGACGGGCGGGTTTTTGCCCGTTTCATTCGTTCCTCCGCACCCTGCGAAACCGAACGCCATGCAGACGGTCGCCGCGATTGCCAAAAAGACAACCAAAAATTTGTGTTTCATTTGCTTCTCTCCTTACAAGATTTTTCTATATTATAGTCATATTTATGACTATTGTCAAGAAAATGACAGCATACTATAATAAATTTATGATAAGTTATGCGCCGTTTTGGAGAACTCTGCGCTCAAAAGGCGAGAGCACCTATACGCTCATCGTGAAGCACAGTATCAGCAGTGCGACGATCGACCGCATGAAGAAGGGCGGCGGGATTACGACCGCAAAGATCAACGACCTTTGCAGGATCCTCCATTGCAGAGTAGAAGATATTATTGAATATGTTGAATAAACGTCCGCAAACGGCGGACATTTTTAATAAGTGAAGTTTCGAATCAAAGACAACCAAAAATTTGGACGAACTTGTGAAATAATTTTTGCAAAAAAAGAACTCCCCGCGGAGTTCTTTTTTAACGCAAACGAAGAATCGCCGAACGTGCGGCGGACCGTCAGTCTCCCGAAGAAAAGCAAATCCACATGGCGGGTACAACGCCGTAAATGTCGTTGCAGTATGCATTCAGATTCGCCTTTCCCCCATAGTTCACCGCCTTGGCTTGCCACGTTTCGTGACCGGGCGTGCGCAACCACCAGTTTGTATATTCCTTGTAGCCAAACTCGCCCGTTCTGTAAACATTCTGCGATTTGGCGTAGTCCGTCGACTTCAAGAGCCGCTGTTCATCCTTTTTGATAGCGGACAAAAAACCGTAGCTTTCGTTTGCGACTTCTTCCTCGCTCAAAAGAAAGAGTTTATCCTGCACGACCTCCCAAGTAATCCCGCCGGGGTCGGATTCCGAAGAGGAACAGCCCACCGCGGTGATCTCGATCAGCGACTGCTGGTAGCCGTTGAACGCCGTCTCGTAAAACGTCTCGTTCAGCCATGAACGGATATGGCTCTCCGCATAGCGGTTGGGAGAAACCGTTTCGTTCCCCTGCTGGCGGGACTGCTTGCTGTAATAGAAGTCCTGCGCGTCGAGGACGAGGTCCGCCATGAGGAGAGATACGCCCTGCTCTTTCGTGAGCACCCGCCACACGATCGGCTCGAACTTGAACCAATAGACCTTTCCCGTGGAATAACCGTGTTCGTCCTGAAAGCTGTTGGGGGTCCTGCCCTCATCCGTCGTATCGTTCGGGCGGTACTGCGTGAAGTACACCCCGCGGTACTTTTCGCCACCCTCTTTAAGGTCGATATACCACATATAACTTGCGACTTCGCCCTTGTTATAGTAGCCGTAGTCGGTCCATGCGCCCGCACTTTCCGCCGTGGGGAGAGCGCCCGCTTTTTGGGTGAGTGCCGAGGCTATCGCCTCGTCTTGTACTTTCGTCTGCGGATAGGAGCCGAATTCTATCTTGCCGTCCTCCCGGACGACGGGTTCGCCCGTTTTCAGGCGCAACGCGGGAACGACGCCGCAGGTCGTGTTTTCGATGTTCTTCCCATCGTCGGCTTTGCCTTCGATGTCGGAGACGTGAACGTAATAGCCGACATTGATGCGCGGCGAGCGCAACCACCACGACGCTTGCGTCGTAGAGCTGCCCGTACTCTCCATCCGAAGCCCCTGCGCCTTGGCATATGCGGACGGCGCCAACTTGCGCGATGCGTCGGACGGGAAGAAGTCCTCTTTCACCACGTCCTGATAACTGAGCAGGAACACATGGTCGAACGTGTTCTCGCAGACATAGGGATTGTCGTCCGTTGCGGTCGTCGAGGTATTATTGACGACCTCCGTCGTCTCGATAATGCTCTTCTGATAATCGGAAAACGCTGTTTGATAGAAGGTCTCGTTGAGGAAGGCGCGGATATCGCTCTCGGCATAGTTGTTGGAATAGAGCGTTTTTCCGTCCTCCTTGCGGAGTGCCTGGCTGTGTTGATACTGCATACTGTCGAGGATCAGATCGGCGACAAGCAGAGCTACGTCTCCTTTTTGCTCCAAAATGCGCCATTCGATGGGTTCGTATTTGAACCAATACACCTGATTGACGAAATAGTTGTTGTCGTCCTGATAGCTCGTACTCGTGTAACCGTCCAGCTCGGTATAATACGGGCGGTATTTCGTAAAGTACACCCCGCGGTATTTTTCGCCCTTCTCTTCAAGGTCGATATACCACATATAACTTTTTACGGCCTTTTTCGCATAATAGCCGTAGTCCGTCCAGCCGCCCGCATTTTTCGCCGTAGGAAGAGCGCCCGCTTTCGCGTTGAGCGCGTTTACCGTCGCCTCGTCTTTTACTTCCGACTGCGGATAGGAGCCGAAAAAGATCTTGTCGTCCTCTTTCCGATACCATGTAATGGGGCCGCCTTTATCGCCGCAGTTTTCGCGGCGGCAGATACCGTCCTCGCCGTAATCGTGTCCGAGCGCGCTGCCCGAACGGGTACGGGTCTCGCTTGCGGCGCAGCCCGCGCGCTTGCACTTCTTCGTCTCCGTCCCGTCGACTGTACAGGTCGCGTCGTTGTTGAATTCCCATTCCCCCCAGTCATGACCGAGCACGGGGATTTCCTCTTCGCCCGAAAGAGGCGTATGGCAAACCGAACAGCGCTGCCATTCTTTTCCGGGGATATCGCAGGTAGCCTCCTGCTCGATGTATTCCTCCGGAGTATGGGCGAGTCTTTGAATGGTGAGATCGCCCGCTTCGGCGCTTCCCTCTTCGTCGATAAAATTCTTATGACACTTTCCGCACGTCCAGTACTCCTTCGTCCCGTCCGCGGTGCACGTCGCATCGACCTTTTCGGACTTCGTCATCTGATGTCCGGATTTGGGAATGGTGAGATCGCCCGCTTCGGCGCTCCCCTCTTCGTCGATAAAATTCTTATGGCACTTTCCGCACGTCCAGTACTCCTTCGTTCCGTCTGTCGTGCACGTCGCATCGACCTTTTCGGACTTCGTCATCTGATGTCCGGATTTGGGAATGGTGAGATCGCCCGCTTCGGCGCTCCCCTCTTCGTCGATAAAATTCTTATGGCACTTTCCGCACGTCCAGTACTCCTTCGTTCCGTCCGCGGTGCACGTCGCATCGACCTTTTCGATCTTCGTCATGCTGTGAACGTGTTCCGAAGGCTCTTCCGAGGGCGTTTCCCCGCAACCCGAAAGACCGAACGCCAGGCACAATGCCCCCACGACCGCCAAGAGCACGAGCGCAAATTTGTGTTTCATGTCGCTTTCTCCTTTTTTTCTTTTTTCGCGTTTGGAAATGATACGAATCTAAGCTACGGATACAGTTTATCATATTCGGGCGAAAAAAGCAATTTCTCGTTGAAAAAATTCGGGATAAACTTTTGCCGCCCGCGGGAGCGGCGCTCCCGCGGGCGGCAAAAGCCGGGCAAAAACCGTTAACGCAAAAGCGCCCGCCCGCGGCAAAGCCGCGGGCGGGCGCACGAAAGTTTGAAATAGCCCCTTTTAATAGCCCAAAAATTCAACGCCCCGCAAAAGCACGTCGTTCACCACGCCCCCCGTTACCGAATAAAAGATCACCTTTCCGTGGCGTTCCGCCTTTACCAGCCCCGCGTCCTTCAAAAAACGGAGCTGGTGCGAAACGGTCGTCTGGTTGATGCAGAGCACGCGCGAAATATCCGTCACGCACATCTCGGAGATCGCGAGCGCGGAGAGGATGCGGAGGCGCGTACCGTCGGAAAAGGTGGAAAAAAAGCGCACCAAAGAGGAGAGGATCTCCCCCTCCGGTACATATCCCTCCACCATCGACTGCGTGCGTTTATCGAGAAGCAAGGTCTCCGTCATAGCCGATCTCCTTTTATGACAGAATACCATACCCCCGCGCGCGCAATTTGAACGGTTTTGCCGAACGGGATCAACTTTTGTCGGCTTTAAGCGATGCCTGCGACCGTATATCCCGCCGCCGTAACGGCGTTTATGAGCGTCTCGTCCGCAATGTCGCGGTCGAGTTCCACCACCGCCGTGCCGTGCTTCTGGAACGCCTTTTTGAGGCTCACGTCCGCCTTTTTCACGCCCTCCACCGCGGTGAGCGCTTCCGTTACGTGCTGTACGCAGTGCGCGCACATCATTCCGTCGATCTGAATCGTCTTTTTCATGATATTTTCTCCTTTAATTTGGTTTTTTGTTTGAACACCCCTTTCGGCGCTACGCGCCACTTCCCCCTCAAGGGGGCAACAAGCGGAAGGGACTTCTCCCCTTTCGGCGCTGCGCGCCACTTCCCCCTCAAGGGGGCAACAAGCGGGACGGACTTCTCCCTTAGCGGGTCTCTTTCCGAACCGCATGAGGCGCAGAGCGTTCGTTACCACGAAGAGGGAAGAGAGGCTCATCGCCGCCGAAGCGATCATGGGATTGAGCATGACTCCCGCCCACGCAAACGCGCCCGCCGCCAGCGGAATGCCGATACAGTTGTAGAAAAACGCCCAGAAGAGGTTTTGTTTGATGATCCGCATCGTGCGCCCCGAAAGGGCGATCGCTTTGGGAAGCGCCGAAATATCCCCGCTGACGAGCACGGCGTCGGCGCTCTCGATCGCTACGTCCGTGCCGTTGCCCATCGCAATGCCGACGTCCGCCTCTTTGAGCGCGGGGGCGTCGTTGATGCCGTCCCCCACCATCGCAACGTAACGGTTTGCCCGCCGCGCGGCACGAGATTCTTTTTTTGCCAACTCGTTTTTCTCCCGCCTTTCGCGCACATAGCGGAGTTTATCTTCGGGCAGAAGTTCCGCCAAAAGGCAGGCGTCGTAGGGCGGGAAACCCGCTTCCCGTGCGATATAACTTGCGACCGCCCCATTGTCCCCCGTGAGCATGACGGGAAGGCATCCCATTTGGGTAAGGGCGCCGATCGCTTCCCTGCTCCCCTTTTTCAACGTATCGGAAATGGCGAAGAGGGCGAGCGCCTTTTTTTCGTCTGCGAGGAAGAGCACCGTCTTTCCCTCCGAAGTGAGCTTTTCGAACGTTCCGAGCGATCCGATGACCTTGATCCCCCGCGCCTGCATGAGGTTTTCGTTGCCAAGGAAATAGGTTTTGCCGTTCACTTTTCCGACCGCGCCCTGCCCCACGACGTACTCCACCTCCTGCGCCTCATAGCCCTCTTCCGCGAACGCCACGACGCACCGCGCGAGGGGGTGATTGAGCTTTTTTTCCAACCCGTATGCGATTTTCCGCGCTTCCGCATCCCCCTCGAAATACACGACCTTGGGCTTCCCTTCGGTGATCGTCGCCGTCTTGTCGAGCATGACCTCGTGCACCGTCGCCATCTTTTGGAGCGCTTCCGCATTTTTGTAGAGAATGCCGAGCGCCGCGCCCCGACCCGTCGCCGCCATGATGGCAACGGGGGTGGCGAGCCCCAACGCGCACGGGCAGGAGATGACGAGCACGCTGACCGCATAATTGATCGCCTGCGAAAAATCGCGCGTGACCGCGATCCAGACGGCAAACGTGACGAGGGCGATCAGGCAGACGGCGGGCACGAACACGGCGGCGACCCTGTCTGCAAGTTTCTGGATGGGCGCTTTGCTCGCGCCCGCCTCCCTCACCATGCGGATGACGCCGGCAAGCATGGTGTCCTCGCCCACTTTTTCCGCCCTGATCTTCAAAAATCCGCCCGTGACGAGGGAAGCGCTCATCGCCCTGCTCCCCGCGGTGAGCTCCACGGGAAGGCTCTCGCCCGTGATCGCGGACTGGTCGGCAAAGGCGTGCCCTTCGGAGACGGTGCCGTCCACGGGGATGGATTCCCCCTGCCGCACGACGGCGAGATCGCCGACGCGCACGTCGCAAAGAGGGATCTTTTCCTCCTTTCCCGCCCGCTCGACCGTGACGACGTCGGGCGCGAGAGACATGAGTTTTTCGATCTCCCGCCCCGTTTTGCGCTTGGAGCGGTCTTCGAGCCACTTTCCGAGACAGACGAGGGTGCAGATCATCGCCGCCGATTCGAAGAAGAGACTGTGCCCCGCATGCCCCGCGGCGCCCGAAATGAGCACGGCGAGGCTGTAAAAATAGGAAGCGAGGCTCCCAACCGTGATGAGGGTGTCCATGTTCGGAACGAGTTTGAAGATCGCGCGTATGCCGCTCGTGAAAAACTTATAGTTCACGGCAAGGATCGCCGTCGAGAGCCCGATCTGGAAGCCGTAATTCCACCACGACTGCGGCACGGGCAGCCCTAACATGCCGCCCATCGAGAGATACATGAGGGGCAGGAGCAAGACCGCCGAAAGGACAAAACGTACCAAAAGCGGGCTGACGTTCTTCTTTTTTTGGGGCGCTTTGCCATCATCGTACGCGCCGTAGCCGAGCGAAAATACCGCGCGTTTGATCTCGCCGTCGCTAAGGGCGGCTTCGTCGAACTCCACGTCCATGCTCTCCCCCATGAGGGAGACGGCGCAAAATGTGACCCCGCCGAGTTTTTTTACCGTGCGCTCGATGCCGGAAGCGCACGCGGCGCAGGTCATTCCCGTAATGCTGTAACGTTTTTTCATCTTTATTGAAACCGTTTGAAGAGATCGACGACCTCGTCCACCACGGCAAGATTCCCCTCCCGGATATTTTCAATGAGGCAGGTGTGCATGTGGCTCTCCAAAATGACCCCCGCAAGGCTCTTCACCGACTTATCGACGGCGGCGAGCTGGATGAGCACGTCGTCGCAATAGCGGTCCTCTTCGATCATCTTTTTGATGCCGCCGATCTGCCCCGCAATGCGGTTGAGGCGGGAGACGATTTTCTTCTTCTCCTCTTCGGTGCGCACCTTCGACCTCGTCTTTGAGCAACAATCTTCCATAGCTTTTCCCTTTTTATAATATGTTATACCCCCTATGGGTATATACAGTATATACCGTAAGGGGGTATCTTGTCAAGCATTTCGGGAAAAATTTTTATGCAAAAAGCGGGCAGAAATTTCCGCCCGCCGCGCATGTTTTTATTCTGCTTTTTCGAATTCGCTCTTGGGCATGCCGCAGATGGGGCACAGCCAGTCGTCGGGGAGTTCTTCGAAGGGAACGTCGCCGTCGTATTCGTAACCGCAGACCTTGCAGACCCACTTTTCTTTCTTGGCGACAGGCGTCTTTTTGCCGTCCGCGCCGACCTTGCGGAAGTACTCCTTTCCCATGCCGCAGAGGGGGCAGACCCAGTCGTCGGGAAGCTCCTCGAAGGGAATATCGCCGTTGTACTCGTAACTGCAAATGTCGCAAACGTACTTTACTTCCTCTTTCGGCTCCTCCGCAACATAGGTGGGCGCCTTCGCCGCCGTCTTGCCCTTCAACACTTTATGGTAGTAAGCGTAGGTCATGGGCGCGCCCTTTCTGAGGTTCTCCGCTTCGAGCACCTCGCCGAGGAATACGGTGTGGGTGGCGGTCTCCATCGTATCGGTCACCTTACAGACGAAATAGCAGAGCCCGCCGTCCGGGATCGGAAGTTTGCCGCGCACCGAATAGGGCGTACCGTCGAACTTATCCACCTTGTCGCCGCTCATAAAGCCGAATCTTCCGATGAGCTTGGGGTCGGAATCTTCCGCGAGCACGACCATTGCAAAATAGCCGCAATCTTTGATACATTTGTGGGTGTAATTCTCGCGGTTGATGCTCACGGCGATCGTGGCGGGGTCCGCCGTGATCTGCATGGCGCTGTTCGCAACGCAACCCGTGGGACGCCCGTTGTCCCAGGTGGTACACAGGTACACGCCGTACGATAAATTGAAAAATGCGGTATTATCCATGGAATAGTTCACGAAAAAGCTCGCTGCGCGATCTTTTTCCGTGAGGAAACCCTCCTTATCGTTTTAACTTTTATTATCCTCTCGTCCGCCTTGAAAGACAAGAAGGCAAAAGAGTTTGCCAAATTGAGTCGCCTATGGCGGAAATGAATTCCGCCTAAGGCAAGAGAATTTATAGTTCACGAAAAAGCTCGCTGCGCGATCTTTTTCCGTGAGGAAACCCTCCTTATCGTTCCCGCTCAAACAAAAGCCCCGCGGGAACGCTTTTCTTGCCCTTTGCACAAAATGACAATAAAGTCAAAAAGCGGGCTTAAAAACAAGTCCGCTTTCGTTTCTTTGAAAAAAGCTCAGTTCTTCTTTTCTTCTTTCTGCGCGACGACTTCCTGACCGTCGTAATAGCCGCAATTCTTGCAAACTCTGTGCGCAACTTTCAGTTCGTGGCAATGCGGGCACTCGACGAGTGCGGGCGCCGTTGCCTTATAGTTCGCAAACCGCTTGTTTGTTCTGCTCTTCGATTGTTTTCCCTTGGGAACTGCCATTATCTCACCTCTCTGTCCTTTAATCTTCTTTGTAGCCGGGCGCAGCGCAGGTCTCGCTGCATACGAGCCGCGCGGGGAGCAGAAATGCCACTTCGTCGCGCAAAAACTCGCCGAAATCGATGACGCCGTTCGAATAGGAATAATCTTCGCCGTTTTCGCAGTCGGGCACGAAATAGCCTTCCGCCTCGCCTTCGATGCGTTGCTCCGTCTCTTTGAGACAGCGCGAACAGCTTCCCTTCAAAGTAAAAGCGATCCGCCCCGTAACCTCTACGGAATCATCTTCCAGGATCTCGTAGCGGAGCCTCGCTTCTACCGGCGAGGAAAAGCCGACAAACGGGATCCCGATGAGCGAAGGATCTGCCTCGAACGAGAAAAACAGATCTCCTGCATACTTTTTTTCCGCATTTGCCCTGCGGACGTCGAATTTGAACGCCATTGACTTAAAAAGTATATTCTTTTTCGGCGGCTTTGTCAATCGCTTTTGATATGCTTTTGCAAATTTTCGGAAAAATCAGAGCAGAGCCGCCGTTTCGCGGGCGATCACGAGTTCTTCGTTGGTGGGGATCACGAGGATCTTCACGCGCGAGCCGGGCGCCGAGAGATCGCGGATCGTACCGTCGTTTTTGAAGTCGTTCTTCTGCTCGTCGAGGACGATCCCGAACGCTTCCATGTTCTCGCAGATCGCCTTCCGCACGGAAACGGTATTCTCCCCCACGCCCGCCGTAAAGACGAGAACGTCGAGCCCGCCGAGCGCCGCCATGTATGCGCCGACGTATTTTTTGCAGGAGTAGCTGAACATATCGAGCGCGAGACGGGCGCGGTCGTTCCCCTCCTGTGCCGCGGCGCAGAGATCGCGGAAGTCGGAAGAGACGCCCGAAATGCCGAGCATTCCGCACTTCTTGTTGAGGTAGTTGAGCCCTTCCTCCATGCTCATGCCCTTTTTGCGGCACAAAAATTCCACGGCGGCGTAGTCGATGTCGCCGCTGCGGGTCCCCATGGGAACGCCTGCGAGCGGGGTGAAGCCCATCGACGTATCGATGCACTTCCCGCCCTTCACCGCGGAGATCGAGGAGCCGTTTCCGAGGTGGCAGGTGATGATTTTGAGCTCTTCGGGGTTCTTGCCGAGGTATTCCGCCGCCGCCTGCGAGACGAATTTATGCGATGTGCCGTGGGCGCCGTAGCGGCGGACCTTATATTTCTTATAGTCCTCGTAGTCTACGGCGTACAGATAGGCGTAATCGGGCATGGTGGCGTGGAAGGACGTATCGAACACGAGCGCCATCTTCTTTCCGGGCATTACGGCGCGGCAGGCGTTTACGCCCAAAATCGCCGCCGGGTTGTGAAGGGGCGCGAGCTCTTTGATCTCGTCCATCGTGACCATCACTTCGTCGGTGACGAGGGTAGTTTTCGTGAACGCTTCGCCCGACGCGACGACGCGGTGCCCCACGGCGTCGATCTCGTCCATGTCGGCGATCACCCCCATTTTTTTATCCACGAGGGTCTGCAAGACGAGTTTGATCGCAACGGTGTGATCGGGAAGGTCCCGCTCGATGACAAAGGTTTCCCCGCCCTTTTTGTGGGTCAGTTTGCCGCCGTCGATGCCGATGCGCTCGCATCCGCCCTTTGCGAGGACGGATTCCGTTTCCATGTCGATGAGTTGATATTTGAGGGAAGAACTCCCCGCATTGATGACCAAAATTTTCATATTTTTTTTACCTCATAACCGCGCTCCCGCGGCTTTTTGTTCTTGATTCTGCCATGTTGAACGAAGGCGTTAGCCGTAGTCGCCCCGTGCGCTGTTCTGTTTCTCTAAGCACGGCACGAGCCGCAGACGAAGTAAAGCTCTCCTTTCTGATTCCGTCATGTTGAGCGAAGGCGTTAGCCGTAGTCGCCCCGCGCGAAGTTCTGATTCTCTAAGCGCGGCACGAGCACGAAGTGCGAAGTAGGAATCGCCTTAGCGTTAAGATTGCGGCGACCCTTCGACACGCCTCGCTTTGCTCAGCGGCTCAGGGTGACATAATGCCACCACCTCAGTCACCTTCGGTGACAGCTCCTCCTCAAAGGAGGCGCCAAGAGAACACTGTAGCGACCCTTCGACTTCGCCTCGCTTTGCTCAGCGGCTCAGGGTGACATATTAGGAAAGGGTCGGGGCAGGGTGACGGATTAGAACGTTTTCTAATCCGTCATGTTGAGCCGCCACGAAGTGGCGTGTCGAAACATCGCCTTAGCGTTAAGATTGCGGCGACCCTTCGACTTCGCTTCGCTCCGTTCAGGGTGACGTGTTTGGAACGCGCGGGCGGGGCAGGGTGACGTGTTTTAGAATACTGCGCGTTGGAAAATCGCCATTTTCCATAAGCGCCCACAATTTGCCGCATACCTGCGGCTTCTTGTCCGATGAAACGAACGAGAGGACAAAAAGGTTAAACCGAAATAGCACGTTTCCTCGAACGATTCTTTTCGACGACGCCCCGAAGGAGGCGGAGGAGCAAAGAATCGTTCGAAACTTTATCTCGTTTGAAGTGCCGTAATTGCCACCGCGCAGACGATGTCGTCCGCCTTGCAACCGCGGGAAAGGTCGTTGAGGGGCTTTGCAAAACCCTGGCAGATGGGACCGATCGCCTGGAATCCGCCGAGCCGCTCCGCGATCTTGTAGCCGATGTTGCCCGCTTGCAGATCGGGGAAGATGAACACGTTCGCATGCCCCGCGACTTCGCTTTGGGGCGCTTTGAGGGCGGCAACTTCGGGGACGATCGCTGCGTCGAATTGCAGTTCCCCTTCAAGTTTCAGATCGGGCGCTTTTTCTTTGGCGATCCTCGTCGCTTCCTGCACGAGGGTGACGAGGTCGTGCTTGGCGCTCCCCATCGTGGAGAAGGAGAGCATGGCGACTCTCGGATCGAGCCCGGCGATCTCTTTGGCGCTCTTTGCCGTCGCTATGGCGCAATCGGCGAGCCCTTCCGCGGTGTAAGTGGGATTCAGACCGCAGTCCGCAAACACGATCTTCCCGTCGGGAACGTACTTATTTCCGCACGCGGGAGCGACCATGAGGTTGAAGCTCGAAACGGAGGATACGCCCGGCGCCGTTTTGATGATTTGAAGTCCGGGACGGAGAGTATTTGCCGTGGAGTGGCAGGCGCCCGAAACGAGCCCGTCCACATCCCCCGCTTTGAGCATGAGCGCGCCGAAGAAGGTGGGGTCTTTCGCCTGTTCCTTCGCCTGTTCCTCCGTCATCCCCTTCGCCTTTCTCAGTTCGTAGAGAAGCTGCGCATACCCCTCCGTTTTGGACGACGTTGCGGGATCGATAATGTCGATATAGCTGAGGTCTACGCCCTCGTTGTTCTTTTTGATCTCCTCTTCGTTGCCGAGCAGTACGATGCGCGCAATCTTTTCCCGCGTGCAAATAGAGGCGGCTTCGACGACGCGCTTATCCTCGCCTTCGCAGAGGACGATCTTCTTGTTGAGCTCTTTCGCCTTTTCCTTGATCTCTTCCACAATGGTGCCGCTCTCGGTGATCTTTCTGCCGAGATCTTTCAATTTGTCCATGAATGCCATAATAAAAAACTCCGTGAATTGCTTTATTTTTCCTCCCGTTTCGTGTATAATAACGCTGAGGAAATCATTTCCCGAACATTATACACCATCCCGTAAAATTTGTAAAGGACAGAACGGAAAAAAACATGAAATTTTGTGCGGTGATCTGCGAATACAACCCGTTCCACAACGGACACAAGTATCAGTTCGAACAGATCCGCAAAAAGAGCGGATGCGACAAGATCCTCTGCCTCATGAGCGGAAATTTTACCCAGCGGGGCGATATGGCGGTGCTCCACAAATACGTGCGGGCGCGGCATGCGGTGGAATGCGGGGCGGACGCCGTTTTGGAACTGCCCGTTGCTTTTTCCGCCTCTCCCGCCGAACTGTTCGCCGGCGGCGCCATTCACATTCTCTCCGCCCTTCCCGACATAAAGACGCTCGCCTTCGGCTGTGAGAGCGGGACGAGGGAGGATTTTTGGAAGGCGGCGCGGGCGACGCTCTCCGAGGACAAGCAATTCAAGGTGATGCTCAAAGAGAACATGAAGGACGGCACTTCCTATGTCAGGGCGCGCACGCAGGCGGTGCTCGCCCTCAATACCGATATCGACGAGGCGCTCCTGTCCTCTCCCAACAACATTCTGGGAGTGGAATATTGCCGCGCTCTCCTCATGCGGGGAAGCGCAATCGAGCCTCTGCCCATTCCGAGGGTGGGCGGCGGGTATGCGGACGCCGCCCTCTTTAAGGATTTTTCCTCGGCGACCGCCCTTCGCGCCGCGCTCCGCGCGCCCGATAAAAAGACGATAAAGCTCTTAAAGAGCAACCTGCCCGCCAACGTTTTGCGCGACCTTGCGGACTTCCGCGAACCGCCCTATAAGCAAGCGGCGCTCTGCGCGCTGCTCGCCGCCGACCCGGAGACCGTGATGAAGTGTCCCGACTGCTCGGAAGGGCTCGAAAACAGGCTCCGCGGCATGGCGAAGAGCAACCCCGATTACGACGCGGCGCTCGAAAAGGTCGTTTCGAAGCGATATACCCTCTCGCGGCTCAAACGCATCCTTTTGCAAAACTTCTTGAATCTCTCGCGGAAAGACGTGAAGTCCTATCTCGAATCTCCCCTCTACTGCAAAGTGCTCGCCGTCGCGCGGAAAGATCTTTCCGAAATCCTCGCCTCTCTCAAAAGGGGGAGTTTCCCCGTGCTCATGCGGAAGAGCGACGCGGAGAGTTTGAAAAAGGACGCCCTCGCCTGTTTCGAAAAGGACGTCCTCTCCAACGAATTGTATAACATTCTCACGGGCGTGCATACCAACGAATACGAGAGCGTGATCGTGTAACGCGCGGGGGCGGCGGGCGCAAAACTGCGCCCGCCGCCCCTTATTTTTGCGCTAAGAAAAGGGCTTCCCGCGGGAAGCCCTTTTCTTAGCCGTTTTTATTCGGTTACGAGCGTGGAATAGTTGTTCATGAACAGCGCCATGCTGCGCGCCTTCAATCCGTGGCTGAGGCAGGTGACGGTGAAGCCGGGCTTGTTCTGGTCGTTGAGCCATGCGGGACGGACGACGCCGTAATAGACCTGTTGCAAGCCGCCGCTGCCGACCGACGGGATCTTGTTGACCTCGGTAAAGGAGAGCTTGATGTAGCCCTTGCCGTACATGAGCCAGGTGCCGATCTGTTCGCCGGCGTAATTAATCTTGCCGTCCTCGGTGAGTTCGACGTCTACGGAGACGCTCGCGTTGGTCTGCGCGTGCATGCCGTTTTCGAGGGCGATCATCTTGAATTTGCCTTGATCGGTATATTTGAAGAGCTCTTCTTTGGTAACGGTGCGGTCGATTTCCTTGCCGTAGCGGTTGGGATTGATGCAGATGTCGCCGTAGCTGTTCAGATAGTACTGATGGAGCTGTACCATGAATTCGAGATCGCTGTTGGGATGATAGGAGGGCGTTCTCGTGATATATGCCGCGATGTTCACGCCATCGCTCGTGGTGAACAGATCGTTGTGTCCGGGAAGGACGATGTCGGGCTCGAACACGCCCGCCGCCTTATTGCTCCAAGTGAAGGAGCCCATGTATTTGTTGCCCGAATTGCTCGTTGCGCCTTGGCGTTCGTTATAGATGCCATCGCCGCCGACGGAAGTATATCTGCCCCAAACGCTCTCGCTTCTGCCGCCCCACATCTGGTAAGCGGAGCCGAGACCGTTATAGGAGTGCATGGAGTAGTAATACGTCTTGTTCTCGGCGATCACTTTGCCCGTTTCGTCGGAGACGGTGACGTTGTCGTGGCGGGCGATGACGGGCGCTTCCATCGCGCCCTGCGAGATCATGGTGCCGTAGAAGGAGTGCTTGACTTCCTCCCCCTGCTTGTAGCCGGTGTAGATGCCCGTCGCCTCGGTGCGGTACTCTCTGATCTTCTGCCAGCCGAGGAATTTGCCGTCTTTATACACGCCGTCCTTTCTGAGCCCCGTAGCGGGATTGAGTTCGAGCATCCAGTTGCCCGTGCCGAAGGAGCCGTACGCCATATACATATTGCCGTCGGGATCGTAGATGATCTGCGGGTCGATGGAGTTGACGTCGATGTCTCCGCCCTCTTTCGGAATACACGATTGCATCAGAACGCCCACATAGCGGAAGGACTCGGCTTTGAGAGAATCGGACTTGAAGAGCACGATGCAAGCCTTGGAATATTCCACGCCTTCGATGACGTTATAGCCGTTGGACACGCAGCAGGTGTACAGCCAGTATCCGCCGCCCGAAGCGGGCACGATGTCGGGCGCCCACCACTGGATGAACCCGTTGTTTTCGCCGCCGATCCATTCGGCGATCTCCGGCATGGCGGTGCTTGTCGCGGTGCTCTTCCCCATGTATTGCCAGTGGATGAGGTCGGTCGATCTTCTGATCTCATTGCCTACCCCCCAGCCGGTGGAGAAGATGTAGTAGGCGGGTTTGCCGTCCTCGATCACCTCGATGAGGGAGGGGTCGTGGGTGCCGCCGAGCATTTTCCCGCCCTGCGCATAGTCGCTTTCGGTTCCCGAATATTGATTACCCGGATCGGTGGCGTATGCGGGCACGACTTCCACGCGCACCGTGGAGCCGTCTTTCAAGGTAAGTTCTACCCTGCCCGCGCTCTTTGCGGTGAGCGTATCGTTCTCGAAGGTCGCCACGGTGCCCTCCGCGATCTCCGCGCCGTCTGCGCCGAATTCCTTGCGGGAAACGACGTCTTTCACTTCATATTTCGTGTCCTCCGCGGCAATGGATATGCCGTCGTCGGGCAAATTGTCGTAACAGATCCGCGCCGCTTCGGGAAGCTGTTCGTAGTTCGCCGCGGTCTCTTTTTCTCCGCAGCCGAAGCACACGGTGAGCGCCATCATAGAGCCGAGCGCGAGTGCGAGGATCCCCTCTCTCTTCTTCATAATATTTCCCCCTGATAAAGTTTTTACCATTTTACCATAATCGGCGGCTCTTTGCAAGGGTTGAGGGAAAATTTATAAAAAATTTCCCGAAAATGCTCAATCTTCTTCGGTTTTTAATCCTTTTTTCACAAAACGAACACGTTCGCGGGGTATAGTTGAACCGACGATAAGAAATTTCCGTTTACTCTCCACAATTTTTTCATATTCTCTCAGGAAAACGCCGCCCCGGACGGGGCGGCGCTTTCCTTGCAAAAGAGAGCTCACAGATATTTTTGCACGATGGCGCGGGCGACGCGGAGCCCGTCCGCCGCGGCGGAAGTGATCCCGCCCGCATAGCCGCACCCCTCGCCGCAGGGATAGACCCCCGCCTTTCCGGGCGCCTGCAAGTCCTCCCCCCGCACGATGCGCACGGGTGAACTCGTGCGCGATTCCACCCCCGTGAGAATGGCGTCGGGATGGGCGAACCCTTTGAGCCGCCTGTCCATATCGGGTAGCGCCGTTTTCATCGTCTCGGCGACGGGCGCGGGCAAGATCTCCTGCAAGGGCGCAAACGCCGTCCCGCGGGCATAGGTGGGCAGAACTTCCCCGAAGCGGGCGCTGACGCGCCCTTTCAGAAAGTCCTCCACGCGCTGGACGGGGGCGCGGTATTCCCCCGCCGCCGCAAAGGCGGCGCGCTCCAACTTCCGCTGATAGGCGACGCCGGCAAGGGGGTGTTCGCTGCAAAAATCCTCCCGCTTTACCTGCACGACGAGCGCGGCGTTCGCATTCACGCCGTCGCGCGCGAAATTGCTCATCCCGTTGGTGACGACGCCCCCTTCCTCCGAGCAGGAGGGCAGGACCACCCCGCCGGGACACATGCAGAAGGTGAACGCCGCCCGCTCCGCCGCATGGGAGACGAGCTTGTAATCCGCGGGGGGAAGGAACGGATATTGCGACCCGTATTGACTTTTTCCGATCTTTTCCTGTAAATGCTCGATGCGGACGCCCACGGCGAATTCCTTCTGTTCGACCGTAAATCCGCGGCGGAGGAGCATTTCGAAGGTATCCCGCGCGCTGTGCCCCACGGCGAGCACGAGGAAGTCCGCTTCCCGCCACGTTTCGTTGAGTTTGACTTCGGCAAGCGCGCCGCCGCGGAACCGGAGATCGGTGAGCGCGGTGCCGTAAAGGATCTCCCCGCCGTTTCCGAGCAGATAGCGGCGCATGTTCGCGACGACCTTTTGCAAATTGTCGCTCCCGATATGCGGTTTGCCGAGATAGCCGATCTCCTCAGGAGCGCCGAATTCGAGAAAGGTCTCGATCACCTCGCGGTTGAGCGGAGAATTCGTCTGCGTATTGAGTTTTCCGTCCGAAAAGGCGCCCGCTCCGCCCTCGCCGAACTGGACGTTGCTCTCCGGGTCTAAAACGCCCGTGCGGAAAAACTCCTGCACGTCCCGCGCGCGCTCCTCGACGGGGCGCCCCCGCTCGACGACGAGGGGCAAGATCCCGTGCCTTAAAAGCCGCACGGCGCAGAACAGCCCGCAGGGACCCGCGCCCGCGACGACGACTTTGGGCATTTTCCCCGCGATCTTTTCATAAACGCGCGGCGCCAAGACGGGCGCACGGGTATCGCATTCCACCGAATACACCCAGCGCACCTTGGATTTTTCGCGGGCGTCGAGCGATTTTTTGAGAATTTTGAGATAATTGACGGGCGCGCGCAACTTCTTTTCGCACAGCGTTTTGAGCTTTTCCTCAGGCTCGCCGGGGAGCAATTCGAGGCGGACGATCATGACAGGACCCCCTCCGCCGCGATATGCGCCGACGAAAACGCCCATTGCAGGTTATACCCCCCGCATTCGCCGTCTACGTTGAGGATCTCCCCCGCGAAAAAGAGCCCGCCGCGCCGCACGCTCTGCAAATTTTCGTCCGTTTCCGAGAGCGGAATGCCGCCGCGCGTCGCCTGCGCATGGGAAAATCCGAGCGTGCCCGTCACTTCGAGCGGAAACGCCTTGATGAGCGTGGCAAGCGCCTCCCCTTCCGCCCGTTTCATCAGCGCCCGCCCCAGCCCGTTGTTCACGACGCAGAGCAGCGCCTCCTCGCCCGTCTTTTTCGAGAGCGCCCTCTTCAACCGCCCTTCCTCCACGTCGGGCAGAAGATCGAGCAGGAGCACGTCCCCCTTTTGGGCGTAGGAAGAGGCGCGGAAAACGGCGTCGCCCGAAACGCCGCTCTCGGTAAAGAGCACGTCCCCCCGCCCCGTAAACACCGCTTTTTTGCCGCGGAGAACGGTGAGCGAGGCGTCCGTGCGGATCCCTTTGAGCCCGCGCACTTCCTTCGGGTCGCAACGGAGCTGGACGAGGACGGGAGAGGGCGGCACGATCGTATGTCCGAAGGCTTCCGCCAGCGCATAGGCGGAGCCGTCCGTCCCGAAGTTGGGCGCCGCCATTCCGCCCGCCGCGAGCACGACCGCGTCCGCCGCGACCCATTCCGCGCCCGCCTGCACCCGGAATTGTTCCGCATAAGACAGCGTCTGCGCGCGGGCGCCGAACAATACCTTTACGCCGAGGCGTTTGAGTTCGAAACGCAAAAGATCGGTAACGGCGGAGGCTTGCCTTCCCGCGGGATAGACCCTTCCGCGGGCGTCGGGCAGAAAGATCCCGCCCATTCCCTCCAAAAAGGCGATTGTATCGGCGGAAGAAAAGCGGGCGAGCACGCGGGCGACTTTCTCTGCGTCGTCCGAAAAATAGTGCTCCGCCCCCATGTTCAGATTCGTAACGTTCCCCTGCCCGTTTCCGCTCGCCGAGAGCTTCCTTCCCAAGCGGTCTCCCCGCTCCAACAGGGTGACTTCCGCGCCCCCGCGGGCGAGCGCGACGGCGCAGGTCATGCCGGCGGCTCCCCCGCCGATCACTGCGATTTTTTTCATATTTTTATCTTAGCGCAAATAAAAAATTTTGTCAACTGTTGACAGATGACGTCCGATATGTTATACTTATTTCGGAAAAGGAGGCAAAAAATGCAACAGTTGATCGAATATATGAGAGACCACCTCGCGCTGACGATCGTCCTCGCCGTGATCCTCGTGATGCTCATCGTTCTTGCGGCGCTTCTCATATCCGAGATCGTCCGCTCCAAGAAAAAGAAGGAACAGCAAACCGAAACGCCCGCGCCCGAAGCGGAAAAACCCGCAGAGGAAGCCGACGACGCGCCCGAAAAGGAGGAAGCTCCCGCCGAAGTTCCCCCCGAAGCGCCCGAAGAGGAAAAGCCCTCGGAGGAAACGCCCGAAGCGGCGGCAGGACTTGCCGCGGAAGAGCCCAAGCCCGCCCCCGCCGAGGAGCAAAAGAAGGAGCCCGAAAAGCAGCCAAAGCCGCTTGAAGGCGAAAAACAAAAGGAGGAGGAAGAAATGAAAAAGACCGTACCCGACAAGAAAGCGGACCCCGCTCCCGCGAAAAAAGCCGAGCCTAAAAAGCCCGGCGCATCTGCGCCCGCTCCCGCAAAGCCCGCCGCATCTGCGCCAGCTCCCGCAAAAGCTCCCGCGCCCGTTCCCGCAAAGGCTCCCGCCAAAAAAGAGCCGAGCGGCTCCGCGGGCAAGTGGGTCATTTACGAAGAGGACAGAGGCGGATTCAGCTTTAAGCTGATCGCTTCCAACGGCGAAGAGATGCTCAGAAGCAGTTCCCCCTACGTCTCCGTATCGAGCGCGAAATCGGGGATCAAGACCTATCAGGACAACATCAAGGCGGGACGTCTCGAAATTGTGGAGACGAAGAAGGGAAATTTCTTCGTCCAGATCAACAACGGGAGCAAGCGTTTGCTTGCCACGAGCGCCGACTACAAGACGCGCGCTTCCTGCGAAAGCGCGATGGAATCGATCAAGCGTTGGGCGGCGAGCACGATCATCGTCGTGGACGAAGGCGCAGACGACAAGAAGTGATCTTTCCGCACGCCGCAAAAGGGCGGCAAAAATTCGGTACCGTAAACCCCCTCGGCGCATTTGCCGAGGGGGTTTTGATATGATTTCAATTCAGATAGTCCTTGATCTCGCGGGAGCGTTCGATCTCGAAGAAGATCTCCGAGAGCGGGTCGGTATCCGCCTCGAAGATCCGCCCTTCGTCCGAAAGTTTCGCGACCGCGGGATCGAGCGGCATCCGCGCGGCGGCGGGCACCTTGAATTTTTCTTTGAGCGCCTGCGCCTTGCTCGGTCCGAACAGCTCGATCTCCCTGCCGCAACCGGGGCACTTCAAATAACTCATGTTCTCCACGATCCCCAAAATGGGTACGTTCATGAGCCGCGCCATGTTCACCGCCTTTCCGACGATCGTCTCCACGAGGTCCTGCGGGGTGGTAACGACGACAACGCCGCTGAGCGGGATACTCTGAAAGACGGAGAGCGGCACGTCCCCCGTTCCGGGCGGCATATCGATGAACATCAGATCGACGTCTCCCCAGACGACGTCCGTCCAGAATTGAAGACACGCCCCCGCGATCAGGGAGCCCCGCCACACGACGGGGTCGTCCTCGTGCTCTAACAGGCAGTTCATCGACATGATCTTGATCCCGTTCGCGAGCACGGGATAGATCTTGTTTTCCTCCCCCGTTGCGAGTTCGTGCACGCCGAACATCTTGGGGACGGAAGGTCCCGTGACGTCGGCGTCGAGCAGGGCGGTTTTCAGCCCTCTCGCCGCGGCGCGGACGGCAAGAAGCGCCGCGGTGAGCGATTTTCCCACGCCCCCTTTCCCGCTTGCGACGGCGATTACCCGCTTTACTTTGGAGTCTTTGCCGAGCGGCTTGATGAAAGATCGTTTGCTCCGCGTGCCGCAATCCGAACTGCATGTGGAGCAATCGTGTGAACAATTTGCCATAACGTCTCCTTATTTTTTATTTATTTCCGACAATTCAGCCGATAATACATGCCTCTTTTTTGCATGAGCTCCTCGTGGGAGCCCTCTTCGGCGATTCCCTTTTCGGCGATGTAGAGGATGCGGTCCGCCTTGCGGATCGTGGAGAGGCGGTGCGCCACGATGAACGCCGTCTTGCCCGCGAGGATGCTGTCGAGAGCGCCCTGTATGAGGAGCTCCGTCTCCGAATCGATCGCGCTCGTCGCCTCGTCCAAAATGACGATCTTGGGGTCCTTCAATACGATGCGCGCAAAGGAGATGAGCTGTTTCTCCCCCGCGGACAATCCCTCGCCGCGCGCCTCGATCTGCCCCGAAAAGCCTTCGGGGAAGCGCGCCGCCACGCGGTCGGCATAGATCTTCTTCGCCGCCGCGATGCACTGCTCGTCCGTCGCTTCGGGGGTGCCGTAGCGGATGTTTTCGAGAAGGGTCCCCTTGAAGAGGAAGGGCTCTTGCATGAGCACGCCGATCTCCTTTCTGAGCGAATGGAGCGTTACGTCGCGCACGTCCTTGCCGTCTACCCGCACGCTCCCCTCCTTTACGTCGTAAAAACGGGTGAGGAGGTTGACGACGGTAGTCTTGCCCGCCCCCGTGGGGCCGACGAGGGCGATCTTCTCCCCCGCGCGCACGTGAAGGTCGAAATGTTCGAGTACGTTCACCCCTTCTTCGTAACAGAAGGTGACGTCGGTGTAGTCCACCCTGCCCTCGACATTTTCGAGAACGGAAGCGTCCGCCCTGTCGCGGATGCCGACGGGAGCGTCGATCGTCTCGTAGATGCGCTCCAGATTCGCCGAGACCTGCGAGAACTGTTGCAACACCGCGCCGAGCTGCAACAGCGGCTCCGCGCAGACGTTCGCATAGAGCAGGAAGGCGATCACGGTGCCCGCCATCGTCGCATCGCCCCGGAACGTGAACGCGAGCGCGACGGCGTACATGGCGAGGATCCCCGCATTCCAGAAGAATTCGGAAATGGGAGAATTGAGCTCGTTGCGGCGCACGATCTTCATCCAGCAGCGGGCGGAATCCTCTTGCAGGTCGCGGTAGACCTCTTGGTTGAACGCCGAACGGTTGCTGTTTTTGATCACCTTTTCGCCCATGATCGATTCGACGATAAAGGCGTTGCGGTTGCTGTTCTTTGCGCGGTGTTGGCGGAAGAGTTTGCGCACCTGCTTCTTGATGAGGAAAATGCAGGTCACGAGGGGAACGACCGCGGCGTAGACGACGGCGGTGAGGATGGGGCTCATGCAGAGCATGAACACGGTCGCCGTAAATATTTTGAGGATGTCAACGATGAAATTGAGCAGATGTTCGGTGAGGAAATCGGCGAGTTCGTTGATATATTCCGTCACGCGGATGGAGATTTTCCCCGCGGGGCGGGAATCGTAATATTCGAAGGGGAGCTCCTGCAACCGCACGAAGATCTCCCGTCTCAGATCTGCGATCACGCCGTGACCGACCGTCCCCATGATGCGCTTGTGGAAATAGGGCAAAACCGAGGTGACGATCCCCAGAACGCCCAGCCCGACCATGCAAAAAACGAGGGACGCAGACCTGCTTTCCTCCGCGGCGAGCACGTCGTTGACGAGATAGCGGATAATGGCGGGCGGCACGAGCGCGGCGACCGAGGAGACGATGAGAAGAAGGAGCGCGAGGAAAAAGAGATTTTTCTTGGGTCCGATGCTTTTGATGAGGCGGCTCAGATAGCGGATGTCCACCTTATCGGTATTGATCTCTTCGTCGAGGTAGTAGGTGTTTCGCTTCATCACAATTCCTCCTTTCCGTAAGAGGAATCGTCCAACTGACCGTCGCTCGTCTGCAAGCGCCAGACAGCGGCAAACGCCCCGCCGCGCGCGATGAGCTCCTGCGCCGTGCCCCGCTCCACGATTTCCCCGTCCCGCAGAAAGACGATCTCGTCGCAATCCATCACGGAGGAGACGCGGTGGGCGGAAATGACGACGGTGTTGCGCGCGCAGAGCTCCCCGATCGCAGAGAGCACGCGGCGCTCGGTCGCCATGTCGAGGGCGGAAGAGGCGTCGTCGAGAACGAGCACGGGCGCCCCTTTCACGAGGGCGCGGGCAATGGAGACCCGCTGTTTTTGCCCGCCGGAGAGCCCGATCCCCCGCTCGCCGACGATCGTTTCATATCCCTCGGAGAGTTTTTCGATGAAGCGCGCCGCCTGCGCCGTCTCCGCCGCGCCGAGCACGACTTCCTCCGCGCAGTCGGGTCTGGAAAAGGCGATGTTCGCGTCCACGCTGTTGGAAAACAGGAATACGTCCTGAAAGACGTACGAAAATTCGCTGCGGAGCGCTTCGAGCGGGTATTCGCGGACGTCCCTGCCGTCCAGCAGAACGGCGCCCGAAGTGACGTCGAAGGTGCGGCAAAGCACTTTGAGAAGCGCCGATTTGCCGCTCCCCGTTCCCCCCATGACGCCGAGTTTTTTCCCGTAGGGCAAGTCGAGATCGATGTTTTTGAGGATGCTCTTCTCCCCTATCGTGAGGGAGACACTGCGAAGAGCGATGTGCGGTTCCTTTGAGGGCAGAAGGGCGGAGGGCGCGTCGGGGACGGCTCCCTCCTCGGTGAGGAAGCGTTTGAGCCGCCCGCCCGAAACGAGCTGGTTCTGCATCATGAAGAAGGAGCGGGAGAGCTGGGTGATGTGGGAGACGATCTTGGCGACGTAGGTCGTCGCCGCGGTGAGCACGCCGATCTGGAAACTGCCGCTCAGCACGAGAAATACGGTGACGATCACCGTTCCCACGTAAGCCGCCTGCTGGAAGCCCGTGAAAATGCTCTCGTATTTCGCCGTGAGCTTTACTTCCTCGGTCTGCAAGCGGAAGATATTGCGGTTGTCGCGGTCGAATTTTTTGAGTTCGGTCTCCTCCCCCGCAAAGGAGCGCACGATGCGCACGGCGTCGATGTTTTCCTGCACGGTGAGGTTGATCGCCGAATATCCCTCGCGTATGGCGCGGAAATGCCGCCGCGAAAGGGTGAGATAGCGCACGAGAAAGGCGGCATAGAAGGGGGCGAGCGCGAGCGGGAGAATGAGCAAACGGAGGTCGAAACGGGCGAGCATGACGACGGAAAAGACGAGCACGCACAGCGAATCGAAGAGATTCATGGAGATCCGCGAATACATTTCTTTCAGAATGATGGTATCGCGGTTCATGGTGGTGAGCAGTTCGCCGACGTTGTATTTCGCGAGCGTTTCCCCGTCGAGCGAGAGCAGTTTGCGGTAGGTGGCGGCGCGGAGATCGCATTCCATGCGGAGCCCGCACCATTGAAAGAGGACGTTTTTCAGATAGAGAAAGAGGACGCGGCACAAAAACACGGCGCCGAACACGAGGGCGATGTTCCCGAAAAGCGTCCACGTGCCGGGATTTCCGAGCGCGCCGCGGAAGAGAAAATCGAGAAAGCCGTCCTCCGCGGGCGCCGCGGGATCGTAGGCGAGGATGTAGTCGATGATCCCCGCGTCGAGAAGGGGCAGGGCAAGATCGCACAAGATCGCCAGAAAGGAGAAGATCTTGGCAAGCAGGGAGAGGGGCAGATATTTTTTCCAGTATCCGAAACCGAATTTCACGACGCCCATTCCGCACCTCCCTTCGCGGGATATTTTATCATTTTCGCCAAAGAAAGACAAGCGTTTTGCGCCCTTTATGAAGGCTCTTGAAATCGCGTGCGAAAAACGCTTGCAAAAATTCGGTTTTTGGGATATACTGTTTCTGCTGTGATAGGCGGGGAGTCAGCGGTGCCCTGTATCTGCAATCCGCTATAGCAGAGCCGAACGCTTTTCTCGGTGCAGTTTATGGAAGGCTGCGCGCGATAAGGGATGTTGATCACAAGGTCTTATGCAACGTGCGTCCGCAAACCGTGTCAGGGTAGGGATACAGCAGCACTAAACGGAGCCGCGCGTGTGCCATGAGGGAGCTTTGTCGGAGTCACCTGTCGCGTTCCCGCTTCGGTAAATTGCAACAAAAAAAGCCCTCACAGTTTTTTTGATCTTTCTCCGCGCCTTTGCGCGGTTTTTTTTGCCGCAAAAAAGTTCCTCGAATTCCCAAAGGGAATTCCCCTTCGATTTCGTGAAAATACATTGACAGTTTCCCTTTCCCGTGATATAATCCCGTTGTGGTTCGTGCGCCCGCACAAATCCAACCACACATAGGAGAGCATTTATGAAAAAATTATTGACGGCTGCTCTCGTCCTCATCGCCGTTTTCTGCGGCATTTTGGGGTTTGCCGCATGCGAAGAACAACCCGCGTCTTTGCATGAACACACCTACGGCGAATGGACGACAGTCAAACCAGCGACCTGCCTCGAAAAGGGGCTTCGCGAACGCACTTGCTCGGAGTGCAACGGAAAGGAGACGGAAGCGATCCCCGTAGACCCCGAAGCGCATGTGTTCGACGAGGGAGAGATCGCCATTGTGCCGACGTGCGCCACGGAGGGGAAAAAGGTCCTCACGTGTACCGCCTGCAAAAAGACAAAGACGGAGACCCTTCCCGCCGATCCCGACACGCACGTGTGGAACGATGGCGTGATCGTTTCCGCCCCCACCTGTTCGGCGACGGGCGAGAAACTCTTTACCTGTAAATACAACGATACGCACACCAAGACGGAGATCCTCGAAAAAGATCCGAACGTCCACCGCTGGGACGACGGCACGGAGACGAAGGAAGCGACCTGCTGCGAGAAAGGGGTAATGACCTTCACCTGCCTCGACTGCAAGACGGCGACCCGCAACGCGGACATTGAGATCGACGAAGAGAATCACCTCTGGGACGATGGCACGCAGACCCTTGCCCCCACTTGCTCCGCGGTGGGCGAAAAGACCTATTACTGCCAGCGCAACCGGCAACATACCCGCACGGAAGAAGTGGAGATCGATAAGACCGCGCACCGCTGGAACGACGGTTCGGTGACGAAGAAGGCGACCTGCCTCGAAGAAGGCACCAAATTCTTCCTCTGCGAGCTCTGCTTCGAGACCCGCACCGATACCATCCCCGTCGATAAAGTCGACGGACACAAATGGGACAGCGGGATGTTCACCACGCCGATGGATTGCAAGCACGACGGCGTGAAGCATTACACCTGCGAACTGTGCAAGGACGTCAAAGACGAGACCGTTAAAAGCGATCCGGAGGCGCATATCTGGGGAACGCGCACGCCGAACAACGACGGCACGCACGACCGCACCTGCACCGTAGACGGTTGCGGCGTGGAAGAGCAGGCGACCGATTGCGTTTACGAGGATATTTTCCACGCCGCGACCTGCACCGAAAACGCCTATACCACCCATACCTGCACGTTCTGCGGCTATCAGGCGCCCGACACCGTGCAGGAACACTCCGCCATCGGGCACAACTATCAAGAAAGCCCGTGGATCTCGGACGACGCGGGGCATCATTACCGCGTTTGCCTCAACGAGCCGACGAACGAAGATCACCGCGACGTAAAGGAATGCTCTTCTTATTCCACAGAAGATAAGCTCCCCGCCGATTGCGAGACGGACGGGTATCTCAAACATTACTGCTCCGTCTGCTATTACCAGATCGATTTCGAGAAGCTGGAACAAACGGGGCACGACTTCGAGGGCGAAGGGCGTACGGTGGATTCGCTCAAAACGGGCGAACATATCCTCCACTGCGCGCATAACCCCGCGCATATCTTACAGCAACCTTGCAGCTACGAAGCGGGCGAACCCGTAAAGCCCACCTGCACCGCGCAGGGCTACACGGTAAAGACCTGCTCCGTCTGTCAGTATTCTTATAACGACGATTTTAAGGAAGAGCTCGGACATGACTGGAAGGGCGATTATACGACCGTCGTTGGCGACGGACCCGTAGACCCCACCGCCGACGGGCGGCATTACCAGACCTGCTCCCGTTGCGACGAGCGCAACGAAGAGCCCTGCGGCTACGGCGCGAACGGAGCCGTGACCGAGCCTACCTGCTCGGCAAAAGGTTACACGACCTATACCTGCGAAAAGTGCGGAAGCGAAAAGAAGGGCAACTTCACCGAAATGATCGCGCACACCCTCGTTTACACTTCCAACCACGACGGCACGCACAACGCCCAATGCGTCTATTGCAAGGGCGCGCACGGCGACGCGCTCACGAACGTCTCCTGCGAAGAGACGATGACCCCCGGAAAACCCGTCGCCGCGACCTGCACGGCAAAGGGCTATACCGTTTATACCTGCTCTCTTTGCAATTACGACGAGCAGAGGGACGAAAAGGACATCATCCCCCACTCGTACGATAACAAATGGTCGCCCGTTGCCGACGAACCCGGCTCGCACAGCCGTTCCTGCAACGTATGCGGCAACGTCGAGACGCAGCTCTGCGGATTCGACGAAGGAAAAGTGACAAAGCCCACCTGCACCGCGCAAGGCTTTACGACGTACACCTGCAACGATTGCGGCTATACCAAAACGGAGGATCAGACGTCCGCTTCCGGGCACTCCTACGACGAAAACGGCTGGAAGCCCGTTGATCCCTATTCCGAACAAAATAAGCGCCACTACCGCGTTTGCACCGTTTGCAGCGAAGGACGGGAGGAAGAGGCGTGCACCGAATTCGAATTCCACACCGAAAACTCCTCCTGCTTCAAGAAGGGACACAGAGATACCGTCTGCGACAAGTGCAGCGGCACCACCACCGAAGAGCTCGAACTCATCGCCCATACCTGGGGCAACTACGAGATCGACGGCGAAAAGGGGCATTACCGCAAATGCAAGATCGACGGCTGTGACGGAAGAGAGGAGACGGAAGGTCACACCCTCAAACCGACGGGCGATCTTCCCACCTGCACGGGCGTAGGCGCAAACGACGAAATGTGCGAATTCTGCGGCTATGTGAAAGACGGACAGGATATCCCCGCGCTCGGACACAAGTACACCGAAGGAAAGTGGGAGTACGACGAAGGAGATACGACCCGCCACTACCGCACCTGCACCGTTTGCGGCACCAAAGATTATCACGACTGCGTGAAGGACGTTACCACGCAGGATCCGACGTGCACGAAGAACAAGACCCTCACCTACACCTGCACGGATTGCAAGCGGGTGGAAGTACAGGAACTGCCCGAAACGGCGCTCGGACATGACTACGGCAACGCGACGCCGAACGGCGACCATATCCACCACACGCTGACCTGCATCCGCCCCGACTGCGACGCGCCCGGAAACAACACCCGTGTGGATTCCTGCGAGCATTCCGACAATCCCATCCAGCCGACGTGTACTTCCGCGGGCAAACATGTGCTCACCTGCTCCGTCTGCAACGACACCTTCGACGGCGATCCGATCGAGAAGTTGGCGCATAACTATCCTTCCACCTGGACGAACGAGAGCAACGGCAAGCATTACCACACCTGCACCTACGGTTGCGGCGAACGGGAAGAAGAACCTTGCCAGGATTCGACGAAAGTAGTCCCCTCCACCTGCACGGTGCGCGGCTATACCCTCCACTCCTGCTCGAAGTGCAACAACACCTACAAAACCAACTATCAGGAACTGAAAGCGCACAGATTCGACAATACCTGGACCAAATCGACGAACGGAAAGACCCACTCCCACCGTTGCCTCGATTGCAAGCAGACCTTCTCGGAAAATTGCTCGATCTCCTTATTGAAGGAGACCCCTGCGACCTGCACCCAGCCCGCACAAAGGACCTATACCTGCAAAACGTGCGGATACGTCAGCCAGCCGCAGTCGTACGGAACCGCCGCGGGACACCGCTGGGTATTCGAGACCAAGACGACGCAACCGGGCGAGAATTCGACGCACGGCATGCGTTGCTCCGTGTGCAGTACGCGCCAGCAGCAACCCTGCGAATACGACGAGGTGGAAGTCCCCGCAACTTGCACGCAGAACAAATATCATATCCACACTTGCACGATCTGCAACGGAGAATACCGCCACGAATACCAAGGCACCATGCGCGAACACACTTACAGCGTTTGGACGAGCGAGGGCGTGGGCACCAAGCGGCACTCCTCTTCCTGCACCGTGTGCGGAAACCGCACGACGCGCGGTTGCACGGACGTGCAAAAGACGGCAAGCGTGCCCGTAAGCTGTACGGCGGACGGCTACGATACTTACACCTGTAACGACTGCCGCGGCACCTACACCGTTTCCACGGGAACGGCGACGGGACACGACCTCAATTGGAGAAGCTGGGGACAGAGCCCCGACGGGGTCTCCCACTTCCACCGTTGCGGCGTTTGCGGACTTACCGAAACGAAGCCCTGCGTGTTCACCTACACCTCGCAACCCGCGACCTGTTACGAAAAGGGTTGGGAACAGAAATACTGTCCGACCTGCATCCGCACGGTGAGAACGGTCCTTCCCAAGCTCGAACATACCTTCCGCGATTCCGACTGGAAGCCCGTAGAAGGTCAGCCCGGACGGCATACCCGCAGCTGTTGCAACGGATGCGGCTTGAAGCAAACGAGCGCCTGCGTGATGGTAGACGCGGGAAGCTCCGCCGCCACCTGCACCGATCCCGGCTTCATCGGCAAAGTGTGCAACCTGTGCGGCTATTCCACGCGGCAAGACGTTCAGCCGTTGCAGCACAGCTGGTCGTCCTGGCAGCCGAGTGGCGACGATCAAAACCACGAACGGCACTGCCTCAACCCTTCCTGCGGACAGGTGGAAAAAGAACCCTGCACCCTGCACACGGAAAGAACCGATCTTTCCTGCCTCACTCCCGCGAGCACAAAGACTTCGTGCGACCGATGCGGATATTATAAAGAGGTGATCGAAACTCCCGCACCCGGACACAGTTGGAGGATCAAGAGCTCTTCCGAGGCCTCGCACGACGCGATCTGCGAGCGGTGCGCAAAAGAAGAGGATAATCTGAAACACGATTACTCCGAGACGAACATCTGCTCCGTTTGCGGCTATGACGGGCTCAAATATGAGCTTGTCGGAGAGGACCATTATATGGTTCTGAACGACAACAACGTCTCCTCCGCAAAGCATATCGTGATCCCCGCCGAGTACAACCATAAACCCGTGCTCGAAATCGCCGCGGACGCCTTCATCTCCAACCGCTCGATGGAAACGGTCGTCCTGCCCCGTTGCTTGCAATCGATCGCGAATCTGGCGTTCGTGGATTGCCGTACGTTGCGCTCGGTGACGTTCGCGGAAGGCGACTCTGAAATCGAGCTGAGATCGATCGGGCTTCATGCCTTCTTCGACTGCCGTTCGCTCTCCTCCTTCCCCTTCGCCCTTTGCGAGAAGCTGACGACGATCGGGGATTCCTGCTTCGCACAGTGCAGACAGCTCAACGAGATCGATCTTCCCGATTCTCTCACGAACATCGGCTCCGGGGCGTTCACAGGCACGGGTCTTTACAACAGCCGCGACAAGTGGGAGGGTCAGGCGCTCTACCTCGATTGCCACCTCATCAAAGTGGACGAAAACTTTGAAGGCACCTTCACGATCAAGCCGAACACGGTCAGCGTCGCGATGGAGGCGTTCAAGGGCTGTACAAAGCTCACCGGGATCGTGATTCCCGTCTCCGTCACCTTCTTCGACAAAGACGCCTTCGCGGGATGCGAACAGCTCGCGACCCTCGAATACAAGGGAAATCTCGAACAGTGGCTTAAAATCAAGTTCGCAAACGACCTTGCAAGCCCTCTCAACTTTGTAAAGGAATTCCATATTGCGAACGTTGAGAATAACCCGAAACTTCCCGATAACATCACCGAGATCCCCGCGGGCACCTTCCGCGGCAACAAGTCCCTCATTACGATCACCATTCCCGAAGGGGTCACGTCGATCGGCGCCTATGCGTTTGCCGATTGCTCGAACCTCGCCACGATCGTGATCCCCGAAACGGTCACTTACATCGGCGAGCACGCCTTCGACGGTTGCACCGCTCTCATCGCAGACGAGAGCAACTGGGATAGCGGCGTGTTCTACGTCGGCAAGCATGCCGTAATGTCCGACGACGAAAAGATCCAACAGGCGGGCGGCGATATTACGCTCAGGGATGGTACCATTTCGATCGTTGCAAGGGCGTTTATGGGCAAGAAGAACCTGCACAGGGTCGTGATCCCCGATACGGTGGTATGGATCGGTGAACAGGCATTTGCCGATTCCGGGCTTACCGCGGCGAAATTCGAAGGCGCGGCGAACAACAAAACCGACGGCGTCCGCTTCTTCTGCAACGGCTATACGATGCCGATCGGACGTTGGATGGACGAAGATCTTTACAACGAACAGCAGGCGGCAGGGCTCATCACGGGGCTCTACCAGGGCTACTGGCGGAGAACGAGAGCGGCGAAAAAGTCCGGTTGATTTTCTCCGTTCGAACGACAACAAAAAAGGCGGCCGCGCAAGCGGTCGCCTTTTTTTGCTTCGAAATTCAGGCGATAAAGGCAAGGAATGCCTTGTAGTTGCTATACACGTCCGCTTTGGAGACGAGCTCCCAAGGGGCATGCATGGAGATGACGGGGACGCCTAAATCGACGGTGTCGATGTTGAGCTGTGCCACGAATTTTGCCACCGTTCCGCCGCCGCCGACGTCCACCTTGCCGAGCTCCGCCGTCTGCCACACGACCCCCTTTTCGGCGAACATCGCGCGCACTTCGCCCACGAATTCGGCGTTCGCGTCGTTACTGCCGCTCTTTCCGCGCGCGCCCGTGAACTTGCACATCGCCGTCCCGCAGGAGAGCATGGCGGCGTTCATCTTCTCATACACGCCCGCAAAGTTGGGGTCGTAAGCCGCCGTCACGTCGGAAGAGAGGCACTTGCTCGCCGCGCGCACTTTGCGGAAGTTCGCGCCGAGCGCAAGGGCGATCTCCTCCATGAGGTCCTCATACACTTTGCACTGGATGCCCGTGGTGCCCTCGCTCCCGATCTCCTCTTTATCGACGAGCATGGCGAGCACGGTATGCTCCGTTTCGTTTTCGACGACCGCGGTGAGCGCGGGATAGGCGCAGACCCTGTCGTCGTGCCCGTAGGCGCCGATGAGCGCACGGTCGAAACCGACGTCGCGCGCGCCGTAGGCGGGTACGGCGGAGAGCTCCGCCGAGAGCAGGTCCTCTTCCGTTACGCCGTATTTCTCGTGAAGGACGGCAAGAACGGAGAGCTTGATCTTATCCGAAACCTCTTTATCGCCGTAGGGAAGCCCGCCGACGACGACGTTGAGCTGTTCTCCCTCGATGAGCTTGTTCGCACTGCCGCTCATCTGTTCGCCGCCGAGGTGCGGGAGAAGGTCGTTGATGTAGAACACGGGGTCCTTGGGGTCTTCGCCCACGCGGATGTCCCGCT
>CANRNP010000016.1 GCA_947632015.1 uncultured Clostridia bacterium
TTTGCACCTTTACAACCTGTGCAAAAAGAGCGCGGAGGACTTTTCTCCCTACCTGCCCGAACAATTTTCCCCCTGCGGAGAGGAGGGGATCGTTCAGGCGTACGGCGACGGTCCCCGTCCGCTCTACGGGCGGCATCTTGCCGAGGACGTATATATCAACATTCTGTCGCAGGCGAGGCAATATGTGTGGATCATGACCCCCTATCTCATCATCGACTACCGTATGCGGGCGGCAATGCTCTCGGCGGCGGCGCGGGGGGTGGATGTGCGCATCGTCGTGCCGCATATCCCCGATAAGAAGATCCCCTTCGCGCTCACCCGCTCCAACTACATGGCGCTCATACAGGGCGGCGTGAAGATCTACGAATACACGCCCGGATTCCTCCATGCCAAGAGCTTTCTCTCCGACGACGTCCTCGCCGTGGTGGGAACGATCAATCTCGACTACCGCTCCCTCCTTCACCATTACGAAAACGCGGTGCTCATGTACCGCACTGGGGCGATCGGCGCGATCAAAGAGGATTACGAAAAGACGTTTTCCGTCTCCGCAAAGCAGACGGAAGAGGACGCCAGACGGAGCGTCGTATGGCGGGGTATCTGCGAACTTGCTAAGGTGTTCGCCCCGTTGTTTTAAGGAGGAAATATGATCCATTCGCTGAGCGGCGGCGTGATAAAAGAGAACGGCAGACACACCTTCGTAAAGGTGGAAGTGAACGGCGCGCCCTACTGGTATCTTTCGCCCACGTCGAAGATCGCGGCGGGAGCGCGGGTGAGCGTGCCCTTCGGAAAGGGAGACCTGCCCGCCGAGGGCACGGTGCTCAAAGTGGAAGAGGCGGACGGGCAGTGCGCCCCCGTCCCCATGAACCGCATCAGGGAGATCTACGAGATCCTTTGACTTCGGCATTTTTGCGCTTTTGCCGCGAGGGGAAGCGCATATTGCGGAGAAAAAACGCCGTTCGATTTCGCTTGACATTTTTTCTCGGCTGTGGTACGCTCTTGATTGCGGAAGGGAGTAGTCCTGTTGCGTCGCGGCAACATACCCCGGGGGAAAACCCCGTGTCGCGGCGGTTCGCTTTGAATGACAAGACTTTCGCGGAAATTTACATAGGGAGTTCGGGGTATGTTGGCTCTGCAAATTTTCTTGTTGGTTTTGGGATTCGCGCTTCTCGTAAAGGGGGCGGACTGGTTTGTGGACGGAAGCGCGGGCATTGCCGTAAAGTGCAAGATCCCCGCCCTCGTCATCGGGCTCACCGTCGTCGCGTTCGGTACGAGCGTGCCGGAACTTTGCGTCTCGGTGACGGGCGCCATCCAAAAGGCGACGGACATCTCCATCGGCAACGTGGTGGGGAGCAACATCGTAAATATTTTGCTCATTTTGGGGCTTGCGGCGCTCTTTCACGCCCTTCCCGTGCAGAAGAATTCTCTCGTGCTCGATCTGCCCGTGCTGCTCCTTTCGAGCGCGCTCCTCATTCTGCTCGGCGCATGGCGGCAGTCGCTCGAATGGTGGGACGGGCTCGTTTTTTTATTGCTCTTCCTCTGCTATATGGCGTTCCTCATCCGCGGCGCGCTCAAAGAGCACAATACGGCGAAAGAACTCGAAAAAAGCGTCCCACAGGGGGAAATTCCGCAAAAAGAGGAGAAAAAGCACAAGGGCAAGATCGCGCTCTGGTTCGATAAAATGGAGCAAAAGACGTGGTTTTTGATCCTTCTTTCCCTGGTGGGGCTCGGCATGGTGGTGGGCGGCGGCACCCTTTTGGTGGACGCCGCGCGGTACATCGCCGAACGGTTCGGCGTTACCGAGCGCATCATCGGGCTCACCGTGGTCGCCATCGGCACCTCTCTTCCCGAACTCGTTACTTCGGTGGTGGCGGCGTTCAAGGGGGAGACGGATATTGCCGTCGGCAACGTGATCGGGAGCAACATCTTCAATATCCTGCTCGTGGCGGGCGCCTCTTCGCTGTTCCATCCCCTGGTATTCACCACGGCGGGCGCGGCAAGCAACCTCATCGACGCCTGCGTGGCGCTCGGCGCGGCGGTGCTTCTGTACGGGTTCGCCCTGTTCAAGGGGCATAAGCTCGGCAAGGCGGCGGGCATCGTAATGCTCCTGTGCTTTATCGGCTATTACACCTATCTGTTCATTATTTGAGGGAAACTCTTTGAAACATCTCTTTTCCTGTCTCAAAGCCTATCGGAAGGAAGCGATCCTTTCCCCCCTGTTCAAACTTTTCGAAGCGTGCATGGAGCTCACCGTCCCCCTCGTGGTGGCGGCGATCATCAACACGGGGCTTGCGGAGGGGGACCGCGGCTATTTGATCAACGCCTGCCTTTTGCTCGTGGCGTTCGGCGTGCTCGGTCTTGTTTTTGCGCTTACGGCACAATATTTTGCCGCCAAAGCCGCCGTCGGCACGGCGGCGGAGCTGAGGCTGAGGCTCTTCGATAAATTACAATCTTTCTCTTATGCGCAGATCGACGAGACGGGGACCGCCCGCATGATCACGCGCATGACGAGCGACGTCAACCAGGTGCAGACGGGGGTCAATATGACGCTCCGTCTCTTTTTGCGTTCCCCGTTCATCGTGTTCGGCGCCTTGGCGATGGCGCTTGTCGTAGACCGCCGCGCGGGGCTCGTGTTTGTCGCGCTCGTGCCCCTGCTCGCGCTCGCGGTCTATGCCGTTATGGGGATCTGCCTGCCCCTTTTCAGAAAGGTGCAGGAGCGGCTCGAAAAGGTGTATCTCTCCACCCGCGAGAATCTGGCGGGCGTGAGGGTCATCCGCGCCTTTTCCCTCGAAGAGAGCGAACGCAAAGAGTTCGAGGCGCGGGAAGAGGCGCTCAAAAGGGCACAGAAGCGGGCGGGCGCGCTCGCCGCTCTTTCGAGTCCGCTCACCTATGCCCTCGTCAACGTCGCGCTCATCGCCCTTCTGTTTACGGGCGCGCTCCGCGTAGAGAGCGGCGCGCTTAAAACGGGCGACGTCGTGGCGCTCTACGGCTATCTTGCGCAGATTTTGGTAGAGCTCATCAAACTCGCGAATCTCATCATCACGATCACCAAGGCGATCTCCTGCCAAAAGCGCATCGGCGCCGTGCTCGACATGGCGAGCGAGCCTTCCGTCACTTTCGCGCCTTCCGCCGCGCGTCCCGCAAAGGGGATGGGCGCGCCTTGCGCCGTAGCCTTTGAAAACGTCTCCTTTTCCTATGCGGGGGGCGGAAAAACGCTCGACGGGATCACGTTTTCGGTACAAAGAGGGGAGACGGTCGGCATTTTGGGGGGCACGGGCGCGGGCAAGAGCACCCTCGTCGGACTCATCCCCCGCTTTTACGAGATCACGGAGGGAGAGGTGCTTGTCGGCGGCGAAAACGTCAACGGGATCCCCGCCGCGCGGCTCCGCGAACGGGTGGGCGTCGTGCCGCAGAAGGCGGTGCTGTTCAAGGGGACGATCCGCTCCAACCTCTTATGGGGGAACCGGGACGCGGACGACGAGGCGCTCATGCGCGCCGTAAAACTCGCGCAGGCGGAGGACGTCGTCGCGGCGAAGGGCGGGCTGGACGGCGAGATCGCGCAGGAGGGCAAGAACCTTTCGGGCGGTCAGCGGCAGCGGCTCACGATCGCGCGCGCCCTCGTGAAGGACCCTGAGATCCTCATTCTCGACGATTCCTCGTCCGCCCTCGACTACGCGACGGACAAGGCGCTCCGCCGCGCCGTCGGAACGCTCGGCTGCACGGTGTTTCTGGTCTCCCAGCGGGTGACCTCTCTCATGCACGCCGATCAAATTCTGGTGCTCGACGACGGCAAACTCGTGGGACAGGGCACGCACGAAAGTCTCATCGAAAGTTGCGAGGTCTACCGCGAAATCTACCGTTCGCAGGTGCGGGAGGAAGCGAGATGAAGAAGAACACTTTCCGCAAAATTCTCGTCTTTCTGAAACCGTACGGGTGGCTGCTTGCGCTCATCGTCCTTCTCGCCCTCGTAAACGTTGCCGCGACCCTTTTCGTGCCCTATCTTGCGGGGCTCGGCATAGACTGCATGATCGGGGCGGGAGAGGTAAATTTTGCTCGCCTGTACCGCTATTTTGCCGTCATCGGCGGCTGTATCGCCGTCACCTGTCTTTCGCAGTGGCTGTTGAGCGTTCTGAGCAACCGCGTTGCTTACCATGCGCTCGCGGACATCCGCACCGCCGCCTTCCGGAAGATCCAGATCTTGCCCCTCAAATACCTCGACGGAAGGGCTTACGGCGAAACGGCGAGCGTCGTCATTTCGGACGCCGAGCAGTTCTCCGAGGGACTTCTCCTCGGCTTCAACCAGTTCTTTACGGGGGGCGCCACCATTCTCGGCGTGCTCGCCATTCTGTTTGCGCTCCGCTGGGAAGTCGCTCTCGTCGTGCTCCTCGTCACCCCGCTGTCCCTTCTGACGGCGAAATTCATCTCTTCCCGCACCTACTTCATGTTCAAAAAGCAGAGCGAAGTGCGCGCCGAACAGACGGCGTTCATCGACGAGATGATCGGGAATTTGAAGGTCGTTAAGGCGTTTTGCCATGAGGACGAAAACGGGGAAGTTTTCCGTGAGATTAACGAACGCTACCGAAAATGCAGTCTCAAAGCCGTGTTCTTCTCCTCGACGACCAACCCGACGACCCGCTTTATCAACGCCGTGGTTTACGCCGTCGTCGCCCTCGTGGGCGCGCTCCTCGTCCTCGGCACGGCGGGCACGGGGGCCGCGTTCACGGTCGGAAATCTTACGTCCGTTCTCAATTATTCCACACAATATACCAAGCCGTTCAACGAAATTTCCGAAGTCGTTACCGAATTTCAGAACGCCGTCGCCTGCGCCGCGCGGCTGTTTGCGCTCATCGGGGAGGAGCCCGAAGTTTCCGACGAAGGCAAGGAGGAGCTGGGCAAAGCGAAGGGGGACGTCGCGCTCGAAAAGATCACGTTTTCCTATACGCCGGAGCAAAAGCTCATCGAAGATCTCAGCGTTCATGCGCCCGCGGGCAAGCGGGTGGCGATCGTCGGTCCCACGGGGTGCGGAAAGACGACCCTCATCAATCTTCTCATGCGCTTTTACGACGTAGACGGCGGAAGCGTGAAGGTGGACGGCAAGGACGTGCGCGCCGTCACGCGAAGATCGCTCCGCGAAAATTACGGCATGGTTCTGCAAGAGACGTGGCTGAAAGAGGCGAGCGTGCGCGAAAATCTCTGCATGGGCAACCCGGACGCCTCTTACGAAGAGATGGTTGAAGCCGCAAAAGCGGCGCACGCGCACAACTTTATCACGCGCCTGCCGCAGGATTACGAAACCGTCGTCGGCGAAGAGGGCAACCTCTCGCAGGGGCAGAAACAGCTCTTATGCATCGCCCGCGTGATGCTCTGCCGTCCGCCCATGCTCATTTTGGACGAGGCGACGAGCAACATCGATACCCGCACCGAGCTCAAAGTGCAGGACGCCTTCCGAAAACTCATGCAGGGCAGGACCTGTTTTATTGTGGCGCACCGCCTTTCCACCATACAGAATGCCGACGCGATCCTTGTCATGAAGGCGGGGAAGATCGTCGAGCAGGGCACGCACGAGGAACTTCTCGCCCGCCGCGGGTTTTATTACGAGCTGTACAACGCGCAATTTGCGGAGTGAAATTTATCGCGTAGAATGCGCGGGCGGGGCAGGGTGACGGATTAGAACAAAGGGCAGGGTGACGGATTGAGATTGCCTTAGCGTTAAATTTAGAAATTCCAGAAATCATAGACAAATTCCAAGACTGCGGTCTTGTTTTTTTCTTCCCGAAAGAGTAGAATGAGGGCGAGGTGACAAAATGAAACAGTCTATCGGCGAATTTTTGGCGACTCTCCGCAAGGCGCACGGCTACACCCAGCAGGAAGTTGCGGACCGTCTCTCCGTCAGCAACCGCACCGTTTCCGCGTGGGAGCGGGGCGCGGTTTTGCCCGACATCCTTCTCCTTCCCGCCCTCGCGGAGCTCTACGGGGTCACGGCGGACGAAATTTTAGCGGGCGAACGAAGCGCGGAAGCCGCTTCCCGTCCCGCGCTCTCCGAAAAGTCGGAGACGAAACTCCTGAAACGCAAACTTGCCAAATTTTCGGCGCAGGCATATCTTCTTGCCGGGCTTTTCGCGCTCGGACTTCTGTTTTTCTTTCTTGGTCTCTTTTATGAGATCGTCACGGTCGTTTGGACGGGATTTGCCTGGTGGCTTTTGCTCCTCTTTGCGGGATTGACGATCTCCGCCGTCTCCCTCTCCTGTCTGTTCGCCTTTTGGCGGAGCGCGGAGGTCTCCGCCGATGAAGAACTCCCGTACTACGGCGCCTATCTCATTCTGCTCCGCCGCAAACTTGCCCTTGCACTGTGCATTCCCGCCATCGTGCCCTTCGGATTTTTCGTGTTTTCCCTCATTGTCCTCTTTGCGGGGACCGATCGTCCCATTCCGATCCTGCTCGCAGTTGCCCTTGCCGTATCTTTCGCGTTGCTCTTTGCGGGGATTTTTCTGCCTTCCTCGGCTGTCAAAAAATACGGGGGAGAGGAAGCGGCGCCGATCCGCGCCCGCAATCGGAAACGGTATCAAAAATGCGCTCTCTTTTGCCTCATTCCCGTGCTTTTGGGAACGGCGGTCATCGCGTTGTTCGCCTTTTGGCAGCCCGAATGGCGCACGACCTATTTCACGGGCGACGCCGCGGAGCTGACGGCGTATTTGGAGACCCTTTCGGTAAAGGAGCGGGAATACCGCCCGGACGGGTCATATACGGCGGTGTTGAGAGAGTATGTTTTGCCGATCTCCGAAGTTGCGAAAAGCGCCGAAGAGTGGGAGCGCTACGACCTTGGGGAGGGATTTTCGTGCATCTTCCGCGACGGAATGGAGAGCTGTACGATCTACCGCGACGAGCCGTTTACCGTGATGGATTCGGAGGAAGCGATCTCCGAGCTCACGGTCTACCGCTTTTATTCGGACGGGCGGACGTTTTCGGCATACAACGCCCGCTTTAACGTGAGGAACATGAAGCGGTGGATCTCGGCGGTCGACTGGCGGGGAATTTCCGTGCCGTTGGAGATCCGCATCAAGGAGAAGGGGGACGGGTTCGAGCTGCTTGGCAGTTACAACGAGGATTACTTCCCTCTTGCCGCGCCCCTTTCCGCCCTCGCAATGTTGGCAGGCGTCGGGGTATGCGTGCTCGTTTGCGCCGTCAAGAGAGAACGCTTAAAGGTAAAATTGTAAGAAAGTACGCCGCGCCCGCCGTTTCGTTTTGACGGCGGGCGCGGCGGCTAAAAATTTCCACCGATTTCGGGAGTATATCCGCTCGGCTTCCTGCCCACAATAATGGGCGAAGGGAGGACGAAACATGGAATTCACCGAGACGCGGACATATCTCAATCTCGCAAGAGGATTTGCGGGAGAATGTCAGGCGGGGATGCGGTACCAGCTCACGGTAAAAGCCGCGATGAAGCAAGGATACGAAGTTCTTGCAGACACCGTTCGCACGATTGCGAAGAACGAAACAAATCACGCGAAGGTTTTCTTTGAGGCGATCCAGCAGTATGCGGGAAGCCAGGACAATATTCATATTGACGCAAGCTATCCCTTTCATGCGGGGACGCTCGAAGAAAACTTACACTTTGCGGCGATCGATGAACAGGATGAAGCCGAAGTGCTCTATCCCGAATTCGCAAAGATCGCGAGGGAAGAGGGGTTTGCGCAAATCGCGCTCAAATTCGAACAGGTAGCGAAGGTGGAACAAAACCATCGGATCATCTTCGAATATCTCTACGAGGCGTTCAAGGACGGCTCCCTCTACAAGGCAGAACGGCCGATGTTGTGGATCTGCGGCGAGTGCGGCTATATGCACACTTCCAAAGAGGCGTGGAATATCTGTCCTCTTTGCGGGGCTTCGCAGGGTGAAGTCGAACTTCATCTTCCTTTCAAAAAGGAGAATCTATGAAGAACAAACAGGAGAGCCCGAATACGGCGCGCAATGCGCAAAACGCAAGCAACAAGCAGAGCGAAACGCAGAACAAGACCACAAGCAAAGGCGGTTGCGGCTGCAAAAAGAGTTCGGGCACGAAGAATTGCGGCTGATCATGGGCGAAGAGAAAAACAAGCTCATAAAAGGCGCAAAAATGCGGTCTGATAAGGACAGCCTCGGAAGCTACACGGGAGTTGCCGTTGGCGAAGGAGAGGAACCTACGCAGGACGCGGACGATCTTTGAAAGATCGAAAAAAGAGAAGGATGACGAGAGTTGTCCTTCTTATTTTTGCGCCGCATGCCGCGCGGCAAAACGCGCGGCATGCGGCGCACGGCGGGAGAAAAATCACGCAAATTTCACATGACGGTTGACAAAACAACGCAATGGAGCGTATAATATTCTCTGTATCGAAGAGAAAAAACGACTTTATCAAAGAGGCGAAAAAGATGAAAAAAAGATCGGCGCTTGTTATTCTTGCCGTTGCGATGCTTGCCGCCGCGGGCTGTTCAACGCCGCGGCAACAGATCTATGACGTTGCAACGAGGACGGAGAGCGACAGCGAAGTATCTCTTTCCGTAAACCAGAGCGGGAAGTCCCGTTACCGCACGATGTACGAAGAGGCGTGCGCGGACGGCTATGCCGAGAGCTACACCGAATTTCTGAAAGAGATCGGCGCTTCGGACGATGCGTTCGGCGTAAACGAGGCGCTTCTCTCCGCGGTAAGCGTGTATGCGGGCTTCCGCAGCGGTTCGCGGCAGACGGAGGGGGTCACCGTCATCGGTTCGGGCGTGATTTATTCGCTCAACCGCGAAAAAGGGGACGCCTATGTCCTCACCAACCATCACATCATGTATAATTCCGCCGCTACGGGGAAGGAAGAGATCCCCTACATCAGCGATTCCGTCACCCTCTATCTCTATGGCGGAGAGACGGCGACGGGCGCGATCGAGGCGGAGTATGTCGGCGGCTCGATGGACTACGACATCGCCGTGCTCAAAGTGGAAAACAGCGAGGTGCTCAAAAAGAGCGCCGCCCGTGCGGCGGAATGGGGCGATTCGGACGCGCTCGGCGTCGGAGAACGGGTTTACGCCGTCGGAAATGCCGATGGCAGGGGCATTTCGGCGGTCGGCGGCATCCTCTCCGTGAGCGCGGAATACATCAACATTCCCTTTACGCGGGTCACGGACGGGGTCGCCGTTTCCCACACCGTCTCCATGCTCGAAATGCGTACGGACGCCCCCGTCAACCACGGGAATTCGGGCGGAGGACTTTTCAACGCGGAGGGTCAGCTCGTCGGCATCGTAAACGCCCGTTCGGAGAAGAGCGGCGTGGAGCAGTTCGGCTACGCGCTCCCGTGGAATCTCGTGCACGCGGTCGTACAGAACATCCTCGATAACAGCAAGGCGAATACGAGCAGGGGCGCCTTACGCGCGACCCTCGGCGTTACGGTGCAGGTCACGGGCAGTACGGCGGAGTACGACGAAACGACGGGCAGGGCGCGCATTGTGGAAACGGTCGAAGTCGTCGAGACGGAGCGCGGGAGCCTGAGCGACGGCAAGCTGCGCGCGGGCGACGTCATCTGCTCGGTGCGCATCAACGACGGGGAGGAAGCGCCCGTCACCCGCCTGCATATGCTCGGCGCTTCCATGTTCCGCGTGCGGCGGGGAGATACCGTTACCGTCTCGGTCCTCCGCAAAGGACAGCGGGCGGAAGCGGTCTTTGAATTCACGAGCAACAACGATTTCACCCTCTTCGATTGAGAAAGGGTCAAATTTCCGTTGCGGAGGAGAGGCAATCGCTTGACTTTCCTCCGCTTTTTTTATATAATTTTAATAAATATTCATTTTTCGGGGAGCGATCATGGGGCGCAACGCAAAGATCAGGCTCGCATATTCCGTTTTTCTCGGTGTGTTCACAGCGGTCGTGGGCATTCTTTTTCTTGCCGGGGCGGCGGAGCTCTATTATGCGGGCGTTGCAGAGACGGGGGAAATTCACGGCATGTACAGCCGCGAAGCCGTCGGCGCGCGCCTTCTCGAATTGCTCACGCCCGTCGTCTTGTGGATCGTCGCCATTGTGCTGGGCGTTTTCGTCTATGCGCTCTTCCCCGTCGCGCCCGAACGCAAGCCGTACCGCGACGGCGTCAAAATTTATGCGCGGCTCAGCCGCCGTGCCCAGGCGGACAAAGATCCCGAAGCATTTGAAAAAGTAAGGCGCATGGAAAAGATTCGCCTTGGCGTTCGCATCGTTTCGGCGGCGTTTTGCCTGCTTTCCGCGGTCATGTGTATCGTCTATCTTGCCGGCGCCGCAAACTTTACTTCCCTCGCCGAAGTCAATTCCGATATTCTGAAAATGGTCGCAAACGTCCTGCCGTGGGTGGGGGCGGCGCTTCTCGTGCTTTTCGGGGAGGCGGCGTTCGAAGGGGCGTTCGCAAAGAAAGTTCTTCCGCAGGTCAAATTGCTCGCAGGAGCCGCTCCCGCGCCCTCAAAATGGGAGACGGGGGTGCAAAAAGCCTCCGCAGTCGCGAAAAACAAATACGTCCTTCTCGGCGTGCGGTGCGCGCTCTTTGCGCTTGCCGTCGTGTTTCTCGTCCTCGGCTCCCTGAACGGCGGGGCGAAGGGCGTGCTCGTCAAGGCGATCAACATCTGCACCGAGTGCATCGGGCTGGGATAAGGGAGGGAGCAATGACGGTAAGACTTGCAATGATCATCGCGATCTCCGTATTCTTCGGGATGCTTCTCATCGGCGCGATCGTCACGGTGGTGCGGGAAGTCGCGGCGACCCGCAAAAAGGAAAAAGAGACGGGCGAAAAGCAGGGGAGCTGGTGGCAGAGGCACAAGCCCACCAAGCGGCGGCTCATCCAGCTGTATGCCGCCCTGCTTACGAACGCCAACATCAAGGGATTCTTCACTGGGAATATCTATCAAGGCAACACGAAATCCATGTGCGTGCCGGGGCTCAACTGCTATTCCTGCCCCGGAGCGGTGGGCGCGTGTCCTCTTGGGGCGCTCCAAAACGCCCTCGCGCAGTCGGGAACGGCGGCTCCCTACTATGTACTTGGCATTCTCATCCTCTTCGGGCTTTTGCTGGGACGGACCATCTGCGGATTTTTGTGCCCCGTCGGGCTCGGTCAGGAGCTCCTCTATAAGATCAAGACGCCCAAACTCAAAAAGAGCCGCTACACCCGCATTTTAAGCTATCTCAAATACGTCGTTTTGGCGGTGTTCGCGATTGCGATCCCGCTCCTCTACGGGCTCATGGACTCTTCGGTGGGCGGACCCGTACCGGGATTCTGCAAATACATCTGTCCCGCGGGGACGTTCGGCGGCGCGATCGGGCTGCTCATCAACCCCAACAATGCAGACCTTTTTGCCATGCTCGGACCGCTCTTCACCTGGAAGTTCTGCGTGCTCTGCGTCATCTGCGTTGCCTGCGTGTTCATCTTCCGCGCTTTCTGCCGCTTTTTGTGCCCCTTGGGCGCGCTGTACGGCTTTTTCAACAAGATCGCTCTCCTCGGCGTCAAGCTCGACAAGAACAAGTGTACCGACTGCGGGCTTTGCATCTCCCGTTGCAAAATGGACGTGAAACGGGTGGGGGACCACGAGTGCATCAACTGCGGCGAGTGCATGGACGTCTGCCCCGCCAAGGCAATTTCGTGGAAGGGGAGCAAGCTCTTTTTGCATCGGAATGCGGTGGAAGCGGTTGCGCCCGACGGGGCGGCGGAAGCGCCGATCGACCTCTCTTCGCCCGTACTCTCCGCGCAGGCGGCTTCGGCGGAACTTGCGGCTTTTTCGCAGGGTTCGGAAGTTGCTTCCGAAGCAGTCTATAAAAAGCCCAAGAAAAAGCGCGGACGGGAATTTTGGCTGCAATTTGCGGCGTGGGCGGTCGCGCTCGCGGTGCTTTTGGGCGCGCTCGTCTATTATAATTTTATTCACAAAGAGGAGACCGTCACGGTGGGCAACCAGGTGGGAGAGACGGCGCCCGACTTCACCCTCGACGAATATTTCTCGGACGGGCAGTTCAATTTGTATGCGACGCGCGGGAAGATCGTGGTGCTCAACTTCTGGGGGACGTGGTGCGGTCCCTGCATCCAGGAAGTGCCGTACTTCGAACGGCTCGCCGAAACTTACAGCGAAGCGGTCACCGTCGTGTTCGTGCACAGCATAGACGCGGAAGAGGACGTAGAGGCGTTTGTCACGGCAAAGGGGTGGTCGCACGAGCGCGCCCGCTTCGTGCACGACAACAACGAGCAGAAGATGTTTTTGAGCCTCGGCGGCAGGAGCACATGGCCCATGACGGTCATTTTAGACGAAGAGGGGGTCATCGCCTTTACGCGGCAGGGCTCCGTCACCTACGAAGTTCTGGAAGCGCAGATAGCGGCGCTTCTTCCCTGAGAGGACGCAAAAATTTTTCCGAAAAGATCAGCGGCGGGAGACCCGCCGTTTTTTCGTGCCCGCTTTTCGCGGCGGGTGCGTGCAGGGAATTTCAAAGACGTTCGTATAATTTTTTCCCAAACGCCCACATTGTGCATAGGAGGATTTTATGAAAAAGATTTTGGCAATCGGCACGTTGACGTTTGCGCTTGCCGCTTCCGCCGTTGTTCCCGCTACGGCGTTTGCGGTGACACGCGCGCATAGCGCAGCCGATACGGCGCAGACTGCCGCCATCGAAGCCGCCGTTCTCAGACAGGGGAGCAAGGGCGACGAGGTCAAGGAAGTCCAGCGCAGATTGAAACAATGGGGCTATTACACGGGAAGTGTAGACGGCGTGTTCGGCGCGGCAACCAAGAAAGCGGTCGTCGCCTTCCAGAAGAAGAACGGGCTCACCGCGGACGGCGTCGTCGGCAAGTCCACCTACGCCGCTCTCGGAATGAACGATTCTTATCACGCCCTCGACGGCAAGAGCCCGTCGGGTTCGGGCGGGAGCGGCAGCTCGGATTACACCTCTTCCGATCTGTACCTCATGGCAAAGGCGATCTATGCCGAGGGCAGGGGGGAGAGCTATACGGGGCAGGTCGCGATCGGCGCGGTCATCATGAACCGCGTAAAGAGTTCTTCCTTCCCCAACACCATAGCGGGCGTTATCTATCAGAAGGGCGCATTTACCGCGGTCGCGGACGGGCAGATCAACCTCGAACCCAACCAAACCGCTTACAATGCCGCAAAGGACGCGATGAACGGCTGGGATCCCACCTACGGGTGCCTTTACTATTACAACCCCGCCGTTGCGACCAGCGCATGGATCTTTAACCGTCAGACGGTGACGGTCATCGGCAAGCATGTCTTTGCCATTTAAGGAGGAGAGATGGAAAATAAAACGGGTAAAAACGTATCCAGCGGCGCAAAGAAGGTAGAGACCCTCGAAAAAGAGAGCGCCGCAGCAAACGCCGCAAACGGCGGCGCGGAAAAAAAGACCGCGCACAAATCGGTGAAAACGGGCGCGGGCAAGCCTTCGGGAACGGCAAAAAAACCGTCTGCGCGGCAAAAGGTGAGCGTTGCGGAGAAAAAAGAGAACGCCGCGGCGGAAAAGCGCTTGAGCGCCGCAAAGGGAAAAGCGGAGAAGAAGGAGCGCAAACTCCTCGAAAAGGCAGAACTCAAACAGAAAAAGTTGGAGAAGAAGCTGGCGCTCAAAGAAAAGAAGCTCGCCAAAAAAGAGGCGCTCGCCAAGAAGAAGGCAGACCGCAAGCAGAAAAAGCTCGACCACATCGCGGCGCTCAAAGAGAAGAAGGTCGAAAGAAGGGCGGAAAAGATCGCCCGCCGCGAAATGCTCAAAAACGAGAGCAAGACCGACCGCCGCGCCCGCGTCGAACGGGAAAAGAAGGAACGCATCGCCCTCAAACGGCAGAGAGCCGCCGCCCGCGAAAAGGAGCGCGAACAGCGCATGAAGGCGCGGGAAGCGGCGCACGAGAGGAGATCGCAGGAGAGGCGCCACAAGCGGGAACAGAAAACGGAGCGCAAAAAGCACGCGCCCGGCTTCGGCGGATGGCTTGCCGCCGTCATTTCCCTCGGCGTTGCCTGCCTCGCGCTCTCTACCGTCGTTACGGCGGGCGCCTTCCGCATGAACGACATGACGCTCGAAACGGCGAACGGCTACCGCTCCACCCTCTACGAGATGGTAGAGGCTTCGGAGGACATGGACGACAATCTCTCCAAGCTCCGCGTTTCGTCGGGCGAAAACGAGCAGAGAATGCTGCTCACCGATATTCTGGTGGACGCGGAACTCCTGGAAAACGCCCTCGAACGGATGCCCGTCGACAGCGTTACGAGCACGGATATTTCGGCGTTCGTGAACAAAACGGGCAGTTATTGCCGCACGCTGCTCGGCAAACTCGGCACGGGAGAGCTCACCGAGACCGAAAAGAATACCTTGGAATATCTCTACCGCGTCAACTCCGGGCTTTACAGCGAACTCAACGATATGACCACCCACATGACGGAGAAGGACTTCATGGCGTTCATCGGCGGGGGAGAGGGCACCGTCTCGCAGAAGTTCGGCGAAATGGGGCAGTCCACCTTGCAGGAGCCTGAAACGACCGTGGACGCGCCGTTTGCGGGCGAAGGGAACGTCGGCGAAAACAGGCTGAATGCGGAGGAGGAGATCTCCGAAGCCCGCGCGGAAGAGCTTGCAAAGGAGTATTTCTCGGCATATCACATCGCGCAAACGCAGTTTACGGGAGAGACCGTCGCCCACGAAACGACCTGTTACAACTTCACGATGCAGGACGAGAGCGGCAACGAGATCTTTGTGCAGATCACCAAAAACGGGGGCAAACTCGCCTTCTTCGACACCTATGAGGAGTGCACCGAAAAGAACTTCGACCTCGACACCTGCGACAGCCTCGCGAGAGAATTTTTAAGCGGGCTCGGCATCGGTGACGTGGAAGCGGTGTGGATGTCCGACAGCGGCATGGTGGCGGATCTCACCTACGTCGGCGTGAACGGCGGCGTGCGGGTCTATCCCGATCTGATCCGTATCCGCGTCTGCGAGAGCAAGGGACGGGTCGTCGGCATGGACGCGATGGCATACCTGCTCAACCACGATCCCGCGCGCAGGATCGGCGGGGCGACCTCCCGCGAAGAGGCGCAGGAAAAGCTCTCCGAAGGGCTCACCCCTTACAGCGCCCATCTTGCCGTCATTCCTTTGAACGGGGAAGAAGTGCTCGCGCACGAATTCGCCTGCACCTACGGCGAGGAGGAATATGTTGTCTACCTCGACGCGCAGACGGGAGAAGAACTTGCGGTTTACCGCGTGCGCGCTTCGGCGAGGGGAAGCTATCTCAAATAAATTCCGAAAGCATAAAAAGCAGACGGCAGGGTTTTGCCGTCTGCTTTTCCGCTTCAAAGAGCGGGCTCAATCGCTGTTCATGAGGTCGCACGCCTTCGTGAGCCAGCCCGAAATGGGGAATGCCGCGAGGATGACGACGAGGATGTACAAGATCTGCGGAAGGTTGAAGCGGATCTCCTCCCAGCCGGGGTAGACGAGTTCGCTGAGCATGGGCACGCTCAAAACGAGCACGCACACCGCAAGGCACCCCCCGTAGAGCACGGAGCGGATCACGTTGAGGGGCTTTAAGACGCGATAGAGCATCACGATCCCGCCGAACGTCACCGCCAAAATGAGCAAGGGCTCGAAGTTGGTGCCGAAGCCGTATCCCGGAATAAACTGTCTCGCAAAGTACACCGCGAGGACGCACAGAATGAGCGTGATCGCGCCCGGAATACTTCGCGACAGCACATATAGGATGAATTTTCCCTTCACGCGGCTGTTGTTCGGTTGCAGGGAGATGACGAAGGAGGGGATCGCCGCCACGAAGAATTCGAACAGGATGAGGTTGTTCGATTTGAAGAAATATTGCTCCCGCATGAGCACGCAGATGATCGCGAGCAGGGTGACGAACAGCGTTTTCATGATGTAGAGGGAAGCGCTGTTTTTGATGTTGTTGATCACCCGCCGCCCCTCGTTCACGACCGCGTTGAGGTTGGTGAAGTTGTTGTTCATGAGCACGAGGTGGCTTACGTTCCGCGCCGCTTCGCTGCCCGAAGCGACGGAAATGGCGCAGTCGGCTTCTTTGAGAGCGAGAATGTCGTTCACGCCGTCGCCCGTCATCGCAACGGTGTTGCCCGCCCGCTTGATGGTGCGCACCAAAATCGCCTTCTGTTCGGGGGTCACCCTTCCGAACACGGTATATTCGTTGGCAACGTTTTCCACCTCGATGTCGGTGAGCCCGTCGAGGGAGATGTATTTGTTCGCGTTCGCAACGCCCACCCGCCGCGCCACTTCCGAAACGGTAACGGGGTTGTCGCCCGATATGATGCGGATGTCAACGTCGTTCTCTTTGAAGGCTCTGATCGTCTCCACCGCTTCGGGACGGACGTTGTCGGCAAGGGTGATGAGCGCCATCGGGCGGAAGGGACCGGGCAGGCGGTCGCCCGCGATCTGCCCCTGCGAATGCGCCAAAACGAGCACGCGCAGTCCCATTTGCGCATACTGTTTTACGATGCGCTCCACGCGCGGCGGCATGGGACGGAGCACGAATTCGGGCGCGCCGAACACAAAGGTGCCGAGGTCTCCGAAGGTGACGGCGGAGAGCTTCCGTTTGCTCGAAAAGGGAATGGTCGCCGTCGGTTGCAGGGCGTTGGAATGCCCGAAGCGGGCTTGGAGGGCGATCGAGGTCTGGTTGTTGTCGTCGAGGGCGGCGAGCATGCTCCCCATGATCTCGTCGACCGAATGATCGGTGTAGTTTGCAATGATCATGCAATCGCTCACCGTCATCCGCCCGTCGGTAATGGTGCCCGTCTTGTCGAGGCACAAAACGTTGACGCGGGCGAGCATTTCGAGGGAGTTCATATCCTGCACGAGGGTCTGTTTTTTGGCGAGCCGCCTCACGCCCACCGCCATTGCGAGCGAGGTCAGAAGCAGCAGTCCCGAAGGGATCATGCCGATGATGACGGCGCCCGTATATTGAATGGATTGCGCGATGCGCTCCCAGCCTTCGAGCCCCGCGTTTCCGCCGCTGCTGTAATTCGTCCAGAAGATGAGCGCGGCGACAAAGGGAATGAGCACGCCGATCACGCGGATGAAGAGGCGGATGGAGTTCATGATCTCCGACTTCGGGCGTTTGTATTTTTTTGCGCGGGAAGTGAGCTGGTTGAGATAGGTGCTTCTGCCCACTTTGTCGGCGCGCACCCAGCAGCTTCCGCTCGATACGAAGGAACCCGCATAGAGGGTGTCGCCGGGCTGTTTTTTCACGGCGGCGGATTCGCCCGTGAGGAGACTTTCGTTGAGCTCGGCATTGCCCTCCGCGAGGATGCAGTCGGCGGGGACCTGTTGCCCCGCTTCGAGCAGAAGCACGTCGTCGAGGACGATGTCTTTGATGGGGATCTCCTTTTTCACTCCCCCGCGGACGACCTTTACCGTCGCCGAAATGAGGATGGCGAGGCGGTCGATCTGCTTCTTGGCGAGGATCTCCTGCACGATGCCGATGACGAGATTCGCCGTGAAGATGATTACGAACAAAAACTGGGCGAGGTCCGCCCCCGCAATCGCGAGCGCAACGGCGACGGCAACGCAGAGGAAGTTGAATACGGTGCAGAAGTTTCCGATGAAGATCGCCGCGTAAGACTTGGAATATTTTTTGTTGACGTCGTTAAAGAGGAATTGATTATTGCGCGTCTCTACCTGCTCTTCGCTCAGTCCCTCCTCCACGGGGGGAGTAAACCGCTCGACTTCCGCGCCCGTGGGGATCTCCTTGGCGCGGCGGAATTTGCGCATGAGTTTTTTGCGCTCTTTTTTCGCCTGCGGTTCTTCCGAGGCGTTACGGTCGAGAATGCGCGAGAAAAAGGAACGGGTCCGCGCGGCGGAGGGGGGATCGGAGGACGCGGCGGGAGCCGTTAGGGCAGGTCTCTCCTCTTCGGGCTCCTTCCGTTCGCGCTCCGCTTCCGTCTCCGGTTCGGACTTCTTTCCCGTTTTTTCGGTTTTTCCGCCGCTCTTTTTGCCCGCGGCGCTACTCTTTTTGCCGCTCTTTTCGGCGCCCGCCGCCCGTCCGGCAGCAGCCGCAACGTCGGTCGGGGCTTCCGTTCTTTCGCTTTTTTCCGCCGCTTCGGGCGCGTCCGAAGGTGTTTTCATGGTTACCTCTTTTCGGATCAGGATAATTCTATTATACACGTGCGCGCGGGAAATGTCAATAGGAAAGAAATAGTTGAATTCGATTGCATTCGGTGGGGAAATGATGTATAATAAAAGACGAAATACAAAATGAGGTCCGAATATGATCGACATCAGTCTCATCCGCAACGATCCCGAACTCGTGCGGGAAAATATCAGAAAAAAGTTTCAGGAAAGGAAGCTCCCTTTGGTCGACGAAGCGATCGCTCTCGACGCAAAGAAGCGGGCTTTGCAGCAGGAGGGGGATCTTCTGCGCGCCTCCCGTAACGCTTTGAGCAAACAAATCGGGCAGCTCATGCGGGAGAAGAAAACGGCGGAGGCGGAAGAGGTCAAGGCGCAGGTGAGCAAAAACGCCGCCCGCCTTGCCGAGATCGAAAAAGAGGAGCCCGAAGTTTCCGAACAGCTCAAAAAGGTGATGATGAGCATCCCCAATATCATCTCGCCCGAAACGCCCATCGGAAAGGACGATTCGGAGAACGTCGAGCGCAAGCGGTTTTTGGAGCCGAAGGTGCCCGACTTCGAAGTGCCCTATCATCTCGATATTCTTGAAAAACTCGACGGCATCGACATCGACAGCGCGCGCCGCACGAGCGGGCAGGGATTCTACTATCTCACGGGGGACGTGGCGCGCCTCCATTCCGCCATTCTGACCTACGCGCGCGATTTCATGATCGGAAAGGGCTTTACCTATTGCATTCCGCCCTTCATGATCCGCTCTTCCGTCGTCACGGGGGTGATGAGCTTCGAAGAGATGGACGGCATGATGTATAAGATCGAGGGCGAGGACCTCTACCTCATCGGCACGAGCGAGCATTCCATGATCGGTCGTTTTATGGGGCAGACGATCGACGGGAGCAAACTTCCCCTGACTCTCACGAGCTATTCGCCCTGCTTCCGCAAGGAGAAAGGGGCGCACGGCATCGAGGAGCGGGGCATCTACCGCATCCATCAGTTCGAGAAGCAGGAGATGATCGTCATCTGCAAGCCCGAAGACAGCTGTATGTGGTACGAAAAAATGTGGAATTACACGGTGGAGCTGTTCGTCTCCATGGGGATTCCCGTCCGCCAGCTCGAATGCTGCTCCGGCGACCTTGCCGACCTCAAATACCGCAGTTGCGACGTAGAGGCATGGTCTCCCCGCCAGAAGAAGTATTTCGAAGTGGGCTCCTGCTCCAACCTGACCGACGCGCAGGCGCGCCGTCTCGGAATCCGCTATAAAACGGAGAAGGGGAGCGAATTCGCCCACACCCTCAACAACACCGTCGTTGCGCCGCCGAGAATGCTCATCGCCTTCCTCGAAAACCACCTCCGCGCCGACGGGAGCGTGGAGATCCCCGAAGTCCTTCAAGGCTATATGGGCGGGACAAAGACGATCGAAGTACGTTAAGGCGCGTGCCGCGGGACGAAACAGTATGTGTGAATAAATGAAGTACGTTTTTTTCGACATCGAATGTGCGTGCGTATATAAGAACGTTGCCAAGATGTGCGCGTTCGGATACGTCGTTACGGACGAAAATTTCAATCTTTTGGCGCGGGAAGATATTCTCATGAACCCGCGCGGAAAATTTCATCTTACCGACCGGAAGGGGCGCGAGGGGCTTGTGCTCCCGTATGAGTATGAAGATTTCAAAAAATATCCCACCTTTCCCTCGGAATACCCCCGTATCAAGGCGCTCCTCGAAGAAGAGGACAGCGTCGTCTGCGGGCACGCCACCATCAACGACGTCAACTACCTCAATTTGGAGACGAAGCGCTACAAACTCCCTTCCTTCCGCTTTCAGTTCCACGATACGCAGTTCTTTTTCATGAACGTGGAAAAAAACTTTACGCGGCAATACGGCTTGCAGGCAATGGCGGAGGAACTCGGCGTGGAGTTCACCCCGCACCGCGCGGTGGACGACGCCTACGCGACCATGCGGGTGTGCGAACGCCTCTGCGCGCGGGAGGGCACCGACGTCATGGGGCTCGCGGGGAAGTATCTCATCCGCCCCGGCAAGGTTTCGGGCTATAAGATCCAGCCGCTCACTTCCGCGGGACTGAAAACCTATTATGCCGAGCGGGAGGAAGAGCGCGAAAAGCATATCAAGGCGCACGAGGAATTCTACCGTTTTGTGAACAAGCAGATGCACCGCCGCAAAAGAGGGGGCGCGCTCGAAGGTAAAGTGTTCTGTTTCTCGCGGGACATCGAGGACGACGTGCCCGTTTCGCGCAAACTCGTGGAGGCGATCTTCAATTCGGGCGGGCAATATACCTCCCACCCCACGGAATGCAACGTTTACATCGCCCGCGGCGAGGGCGGGTCCCGTTGCCGCAACGCGATCATGGCGGGCGCGGCGTTTATCCCCCTCGAACAGCTGGAATCCGCGCTCGAATCGGTTTAGAAAAGGGAGCAGGATGCCGAATTTACCAGAAGCGTTTTTAAGAAGAATGAAAGAAAGGCTGGGAAAAGATTTCCCCGCCTTTTTGGCATCTTACGAAGAGGCGCCCTATAAGGGGCTGAGGGTAAACACTCTCAAAATTTCTCCCGCGGAATTTTCCCGCCGCGCACCCTTTCCGCTCGGCGGAGAGGTAGCGGACGGCTGTTTCTATCTCGAAGAGGAGAAGCCGGGCGCCGACCCCTATCATTTTGCGGGGCTCTATTATTTGCAGGAGCCCTCGGCAATGACGGTTGCGCCGTTTGCGGACCCTTGCAAAAAGGAGCGAGTTTTGGACCTCTGCGCCGCGCCGGGCGGAAAGACGACGCAGATCGCCGCAAAAATGCGCGGCGAAGGAATCCTCATCGCCAACGAGATCGATCCCGCCCGCGCGAAGATCCTCTCCCAAAACGTGGAGCGCATGGGGATCGCAAACTGCGCGGTCACGAGCGCCGCGCCCGAAAAACTCGCCGAAAAATTTCCCGCCTATTTCGACACCGTCCTCGTGGACGCGCCCTGTTCGGGGGAGGGAATGTTCAAAAAAGAGCCGAACGCCATTCCCGAATGGAGCGAGCAGAACGTTGCCCGCTGTGCGTTGCGGCAAAGAACCATCCTCGATGAAGCGGCGAAAATGCTCTGCGCGGGCGGGCGGCTCATCTATTCCACCTGTACCTTCGCCGAAGAGGAGGACGAGTGGCAGATCGGGGACTTTTTGCGCCGTCACCCTGCGTTTTCTCTCCTTTGCGAAAAGAAGCTCTATCCGCACGAATTTCGCGGCGAGGGGCACTTCTGCGCCGTGCTCGAAAAGAACAGCGATCTCAATATTTGCCCTCCCCCTGACGCAGGGGAGGGGGTTCGTCCCCGTTCTTCCGGAAAGTCCTTCCCCGTTTGCCGCAACGCGCAGGCGGAACGGGCTTTTCGCGCATTCGAAGCGGACTTTTTCGAAGAGCCCTTAAAGGGCGCGCTCCATACCCTTCTCGACGGGAGGATGTATCTCGTGCCCGCGGGCATGCCCGATCTTTCGGGAATACGCCTTCTGCGCCTCGGCGTGGAACTCGGCGCGTTCGACGGCAAGCTCTTCAAACCCGCGCACGCGCTCGCGATGGCGTTCGGCGGGCGGGCGAGGCGGAAACTCTCTCTTTCGCGAAAGCAGTGCGAACAATATCTCCGCGGTGAAACGCTCCCCGCCGACCTTCCGAACGGTTGGTGCGCCGTTTGCGTCGAGGAATTTCCGCTCGGTTTGGGCAAGTGCACGGACGGCGCCGTAAAAAATCACCTTCCGAAAGGGCTGAGGAAAATCAAATAACTTTTTTGGTCATTCTGCCGTTTTTTCGTCCTCTTTGAGGATCTTTTGCTGTTTTTTGAGCAGGCGCACCCAGTTGACGAGCCCGTAAACGTCGTTCGCGAGAAAGACGGAAAAACACACCACCATCGCGAGATAGGTGGAGTTTTCCGCCGACATCAGCGCCCAAAGCACGATGAGCACGACGTCGTTGATGCAATAGGCGAAGGCATAGAGGGGACTTCTCCGCACGCTCAGAAGCATCGCCGTGCAGCTTGTGAGCACGGACACGGTGCTCCACCACAGGTTGGGGGTATGGAGCGCCCGCAGGATAAAGAAGAACCCGACTGAGACGGCGCAAGAGATCGCGAGGATCACGGGGTATTCCCGCAGTCTGAGGTGATTGACTTCCACCTCGCTCCGCTTGCCTTTGAAGGGGTTTTTCAGCCACGAGATCACGGCGAGCACCGCGATCGGCGCGGACATGCCGAGATAGGTGATGATCTCCCCGTAATAGCCGCAAAAGTAGGAGATCACGCCGTAAAAAACAGAAAAAATAACGGAGAGGATCTGCCCCAAAACATTTCCCTTCGCTATGAGAATGAGCGAAAGGACGCCGATGAGCGAGGCGCCAAGTTGCAGATAGTCGTCGTTTTTCGTGAGGAAAAAGGAGAGAAGCACGGCGAGCACGGAAGAAAAGAACAGCAGATATTCGATCGGCTTGATGTCGCGGATAAATTGTTTTACGGCATTCATTTTCTCCTCCTTTGCAAAAAACATTCCGTCTGCGTTTACCATAGACCTTTTTTCGATCCACGACCTGTCAACGCAAATCGGAATGTTTTCGCATCCTCGGCACCCGGTGGCGCATTTTTGTTTTCATGATTCAGTATATCACTTTTTCCGGAATTTCACAACAAAAAAACCGACGTTGCCGTCGGTTTTTTATATTTGCGCATAATTACGATTCGTCCGCGCCGCTTTCGGAGCTGTCGGTCTTAACGGGTCTGTACCGTTTATCCTTGCCCGCCTTTATCTTCGTGCGCTTGCTTCTGTTTTTCCAGATGCGTCTCACGATCACTGCGCCGATCGCGAAGAGCAGAACGATGGCAAGGCTTCCGGAAGCGATGAGAAGCCAGATGTTCATCGGCTCTTCGGTATCGCTCTCATGAGTGTGGTCGTCGTCCGTCGTATTATCCTCCGTGGGCGGATATTCGCGCTCCACGGTCACTTCGTTTGCGGAGTAGTCGAGGAAGAAGGAGCGGTCGGCGTCCATTCCCGCCGTCGCCTCTTCGCTGTAACTGAGCCAAACGAGCTGTTCTTCGTAAGAGGACTGCGTGTAGGAATAGTAGGGATTGCCGAGCCCTTCGGAATCCACCGTCTCGTCGTAGCGGAGATAGCTGTCGGAATCGTAGAAGGTGAAGGTGTAATATCCCGCATACTCTTCGGGCAGGTTGTCCTTCGTGCCGAGGTAGTCCTCTGCACCGAGCTTCTTATCCGCGTTGAGCTTATCCTTGATCGCCTGCACCGCTTCGTCGCGGATCGTGGTGAAGTTGGAAGAAGCGTCGGAAGAGGAGTAGTTATCGAAGAACACATAGCTTCCTTCGGGGTTTTTGGTCTTGCCGTCGCGGCTGCCGCTCCAAACTTCGAGGCGGTAGGACTTTTGCGTATTCCCCGTGTGGATATAGAAGTTTACCGTCGTCCATTCTCCCGTTCCCTCGATCTCGATCTGCGATTGAGGAAGAAGGGTGCGGTCGGAGAAGTCATAGCGGACGCCCTCGGTTGTGGGAAGGTCTACAACGACAAGGCTTCTGTCGATCTCGCCCTCCACGCGGCGGCCGTAGTAGATGCCGTTCTCTTTGTAGAAGGCGATCGTGCCGTCTTTGGTGAGGAGATTGCCTTCCTCGTCCTCTTTGCCGTTATAGCTGCTCAGGTTCGCATAGTATTTGGGATCTTCGGGGTTCTGCGCGTTGAGATACAGTCCGTTGGGCTGCAACGCATAGAGGATCTTTCCCTCTTTTTCATACGCATCCGACTGCGGATCCATGTTCACGATGTTGCCCTCGTCGTCGTACCAGAAGGTGTACTTCGGCAGGTTGGGGGAGAGCATGGTGCCCGCCTTTTCGGCAGTCGTATCCAAGAGGTAGATGTTCGCCTTCGCCCCCTCGGAAACCTTCACGCGCATGGAGATCCTGCGGTAGGAGGAAGCGGAGACGGTCTGGGTCTCGGAATAATATCCGTAGGCGGCCTCTTCGCCGTTGACGATCACGAGGGGCTGGCGGGAACTTCCGAAGAGGGAAGTCCACCACTCGTCCGCGTCCGCCGCGCCGTTTGCGGCGGGGTCGAGCAATGTTTTCCATTCCTCTGCGGAAGCGTAGTAATTGTCAACATATTCGGAATCGAGGAGCCCCGCATAGACATTTGCGGGCTTGATGTTCTGTACGCCCTCCGCCTGGATGACGTTGCTTCCGCCGACTACCCCGCGGTAATTCACGGGAAGAGCGGGACCGCTCTCGATGTCCTTCTCGGCGGTCGCGGAGACGGAGTCGAACTTCTTGGTCTCCGTCACTTTGCCGACGAGAGAAACTTTCTTGGCGCGGTCGCCCGTGGAGGCATAGCCGTATTCCGTCTTGGTGAGCGATTTCACTTCGAAGTTGGTGAACGCCGCATATCCTTCGCCGTAGCTGAACTTATCGGTGCCGACGATGGTCGTGGGACCGTAAGAAAGTTCGATATGGAAGGTCTTTTGTTCGTCGGTGTCGTTCTCCACGAAGAAGAAGCACTGCGTCCAGCCCTTATAAATATCTTTCAGGTTTTCGTCGTCGCTCTTGGAGTCGATGTCCACCGTGGCGAGGGTGGTCGTATCGAAGGAAGAGATCACCGTCTTGTTTTCGCCGTCGATGAGCGTCGCCGAGGCGCCCGTGAGCCCGCTCTGGATCTTGCTCGTTTTCGCGAAGAAGGAGATGAGTTTGCGTTCGCCCTTTTCGAGGGTGATGTCGCCGAGCTTCGCGGTATAAGCCGCGCCGTTCGCGGAGAGGAGCATCACGACGGGCGTATCGTCGCCGCCGAAGGGGAATTTGTTTTCAAAGTCGTTGGCAAAGACTTTTTGAAGATAGCGGTTGGTATTTCCGCGGATGGCGCCGAAGGTGGTCACTTCCGCCACGTTCTGCGTCTTGTCGTCATTGCGGGAAGCGTCGATCTTTTCGGACGTGTAGAGGTTGCTCCCCGATTTTTCCTCGGTGAGGGCGGGAGCCGCAACGTCTTTGAGCAGATCGGCGTCCGCTTCGAAGCCGGAGTACAGGTCGAGCGCGTAGGACTTCACGCCGTTTACGGTGTCGTAATCGAACTGCTTTTCCTCTTTGAGGGAATCTACGGTGCATTCCTTGATCCCTTCGCGCACGCCGCCGTTTTCGGTATGCACGGCGCTGTCGTATTCGGTGCCCGCTACGATCTTGCACTGCACGTCGTCGAAGAAGGCATAGCCGTCCACGGCGTAATACTTATCGTCGGAACTGCCCTGTCCGAGACCGAGCACGATGCGGAAGGTGCTGGTCGCGAAGGTGCTCGCGCGCACATAGAAGGTATATTTCTGCCACTCGCCGTCCGTGTGGATGTTGTAGACCTGCATCTGGTCGAGGGTGCTGCCGCCGACGGTGTTGGTCACGCCGATGTAGGCGCCGCCCCTGCGGGTGAGCTTGGTATCTTTATAGTGGTAGAGCGCGTCGGTGCGAACCCAGACGGAGACCTCCGCCGCCGTTCCCGCGGAGAGGGTAACGGTGGTGCCCGAAGTGTAGTACTGCGCCGTGCCGCGCACACCGTCGTCCGCCGTGCGCCGGTTGTGGATCATGAGCACGCTCGTCTTTTCTTTGTTCTCTTCTCCGTCGGTGGCGCCCTCGTGCAGTTCGAACACATTTCCGCTCGTGCCGAGTTTTTCCACGCCGTCCTTCTCGTCGATGAACTTTTCCACGTCCTCGAAGTCTACCGAATAGCTGTATTTTGCAAACAGCTTCGCCTCGTCGGAATTCTTGTCGAGGGCGGAGATCTCCGTCGAGAAGAGATCGAGGAATTTCAGACGGTCGTAAGCGGAGACGTCCGCATTTTCCCAGTTCTCATACGCTTCGGCGATGCTCTCGAAGGTAGTCACCTCTTTGGCGTCATCGCCTTCGCCCTTGGTAAAGGTCTTGAAGGCATATCCGCCCGTCTTGGTGAAATAATCCCAGTCGGCAACGTCGATGACGCCGGATTTCGTGTTGGAGGTACCCGAAGTGAACGTCCAGTTATCGGGCGAGGAGATGATATTGTACTTTGCAAGGGGCTTGCCGTTGTCGTCGTCGTCCACGAGCTTGTCCGAGTAAAACTCGAAGTCGCCGTTTTTGATGACCTGCGTATCGGGGGGAGCCACCTTGCTCTCCGTTTCTTCTTGCTCGTCGGGCTTCGTGGCGCATGCGGAGAATACCCCCAAAGAGAAGGTCGTCGCAAGCGCAAGCGAGAGAGCCGTCAGCGTCCGTTTTTTCCATTTACCGTTTTCTAAAATTTTTGCCATAAAACACCTTTTGTTTTTAGTTGGGCGCAGAGGAAGTTATTCGCGCACGCGCCCGAATCCATTTCAGCAATATGCTTCTATTTTATCGTAAATCTTCCTTCAAGGCAAGCAATTCTAAGGGCAATCGGCGAAAAAAAAGATAAAATTTTTTCGAATGAGGCATTCTAAGGAATAGAAAAGGAGGATTCGGCATGTCGAACGGAAAATCCGGCGCGGACGCGCGCCGTCTTTCGGGCGGAGCGCTCATCGGCGCGATCAACGGACTTTTGGGCGGGGGAGGGGGGATGCTCGCCGTCCCCATCCTGCGCGCGGGCGGGCTCTCCGGGCGCAAAGCGCATGCGACGGCGATCTCCGTCATCCTTCCCGCCTCGCTGGTCAGCGGCGTCGTCTATCTCATCTGCGGCTTCGTCCCCGCGGCGGTGCTCATCCCCGTTCTTTTGGGGGTATCGGCGGGGGGCTATTTCGGGGCCAGACTGCTCAACCTGCTCCCCATGCGCGCCGTCGCCTTTCTCTTTGCCCTTCTCATGTTCGCCGCGGGATGGAGGATGCTTTTGTAATGTCCTTTTATCTGCTCTTTCTGTGCGGCGTCGCGGGGGGAATCTTCGGCGGGATGGGCATGGGCGGAGGCACCCTGCTCATCCCGCTCCTTACCCTCTTTCTCGGCGTACCGCAGGGGGTGGCGCAGGGGGTGAATCTGCTCTCCTTTCTGCCGATGTCGCTCATCGCGCTCTCGGTGCACGCGAAGAACGGATTGCTCGTAAAAGAGGGGCTCTTTCAGCTCATCCTGCCCGCCCTTATCTTTTCCGCGCTCGGAGCGGTCTGCGCCGCCTTTCTTCCTTCGCGGATCCTCGGAAGGGGATTCGGGCTCCTTCTCATCGTTCTCTCCCTGTTTTCTTTTTCTTCGGCGCTCCGCGGATCGTCCGATAAAAAAACTTTATAAAAAGGGAAAAAATTTTCAAAAAGGGTATGGACAAACCTCCCTTTCTGTGCTAAAATAACATCATAGAGTATTATGGGTAATTTTGTACACCTTAGCGGCTCTGAAAGAAAGTCCTACCAAAATTTTTTGTTCGAAGGACGGTTGTTATGAGTAAAATAGGGATCATCGATCTCGGTTCCAACTCCGCGCGCCTTGTTATCGTGAATCTGTTCCAGGAAGGGTATTTCATGGTCGAGGACGAGCTCAAAGAGAGCGTTCGTTTGGGACAGGATATGGACAGAGACGGCTTTTTGAAGCCGCAGCGCGTAGCGGAAACGATCAAAACGTTAAAAATGTTCAAGCGGCTGTGCGAGGCTTCGGGCGTAGAACGGATCATCGCGGTGGCGACCGCGGCGGTCCGCCGCGCCAAAAACCAGCGCTCTTTTCTCGACGAGATCCAGGCGACCTGCGGCCTGAAAATGACGGTGCTCTCCGAAGAAGAGGAGGCGACGCTCGTCTACCGCGGCGTGATCAACTCGATGGACGTCCCCAAGGGGATCATCCTCGAAATCGGGGGCGGGAGCTCCAAGATCGTCTATTATAACCGCCGCTGTATCTTACAGCACGTCACCCTCCCCTTCGGCGCGGTGACTTTGACCGACCTTTTCGCCGAGGACGGCGTTTCCCCCGAAGCGCAGACGGAAAAGATCGAGGAGTTCTTCACCGAACAGTTCAAAAAGATCGAATGGCTCTCCGAGATCGATCCCGACGTCCAGATGATCGGTGTGGGGGGCTCTTTCCGCAATCTCTACAAGATGAACCGCCTCGTGCGCAAGTATCCTCTGAACGTCGTGCACAACTACACCTTCTCAGTGGAGGATTTCCGTTCCATCTATGAGATGGTGCGCGTTCTCGACGTCGAAAAGCGCAAGCGCATCCGCGGACTTTCGCCCGCCCGCGCGGACATCATGCCCGCCGCGCTCGCCATCATCAAGGCGTTTACCGACTATCTGCATATCGAGTCTTTCCAGATCAGCGGTTGCGGGCTCCGCGAGGGCATCATGTTCAACCAGGCGGTCCCGATGACGGAGGAGCGCCCTCTTTCCGACGTGCTCGGCTATTCCCTCACCACGTTGGTGAAGTATTACCGTTGCGATGAAAAGCATGTGGAGCATGTCGTGCACCTCGCCATCCAGCTGTTCAAACAGCTCCGCGTGCTCCACAAATTCCCGCGGATCTATCTGAAAGTGCTCAAAGTCGCCGCAAGTTTACACGATTGCGGGCTCTGCGTGCGCTATTACAGCAACCAAAAGCACAGCCGCTATATGATCCTGAACTCGGCGATCTACGGCGTCACCCACCGCGAGATCGTGCTCGCCGCGTTTGTCGCGGGCTGCCACAAAAAGGAGGATCTCCTTCCTTCCGACTGGGCGCGCTATAAAGACATCGTTTCCGACGAAGATCTCGACATCGTGCGCAAACTCGGCATACTGCTCAGGATCGCCGAGTGCCTCGACAGGAGCGGGCTCGGCGTCGTAACGGGGGTGAATTGCGACGTGCTCGGCGATTCCGTGATCATGAAAACGGAGCTGAACGGGGACGCTACGCTGGAAATCGCGCAGGCGACGAAGGCGAACCCCGAATTCAAGCGCACGTTCAAAAAGAATCTGGAAATTCTTTAATGCAACTGATTCTGGCGAGCAATTCTCCGCGGCGGCGGGAGCTGCTCGCACAATTCCATATCCCGTTCGAAGTCTCTCCGTCTCATTTCGAAGAAAGAGCCGAGGGACTTTGCGCGCGCGAAACGGTACTGCGGTTTGCCGAGGGCAAGGCGCGGGAAGTAGCGGGCAGGTATCCGGGGGCGTACGTGCTCGGCGCGGACACCGTCGTCTGCCACCGCGGCGAAATTTTGGGCAAGCCGAAGGACGCGGAGGACGCCGGGCGGATGCTTCGCCGTCTGAGCGGGGAGACGCATTCCGTTTTTACGGGGGTGTGTCTCATCGGGCGGGGCAAATTTCTTCTCGACGCCGCCGAAACGAAGGTCTCTTTCCCGCCTCTGTCCGAAGCGTTCATTGAAGAGTATGTAAAGAGCGGCTCCCCGCTCGACAAGGCGGGTGCCTACGGCATACAGGACGGCGTGCCCGTCTCAAACCGGGAAGGAAGTTATACCAACGTCATCGGTCTCCCCGTGGAGCTGGTGGAAAGGTTTTTCAAGGAAGTGTGCTTATGCTGAAACTTGCAATCGATTTCGGGACTTCGGTCACAAAGATCTACCGCTTGGGAAGCGGCATCGTTCTCGCCGAGCCGACCTGCGTTACCGTGCAAAAAGATACGGGGGAGATCCGCGCGTTCGGCAACGACGCAAAGCGGCTTCTCGGCAAGACCGCCGACCTTACGGACGTCTGTTTCCCCGTGTATGAGGGGGAGATCGTCTCCGAACAGCTCGCGGCGTCTCTGCTCGAATATTTTCTCAAAAAGGCGGCGGGGCGCGCCTTCTCCGTCGAAGCGCTGTTCTGCGTTCCGTGCGGTTACAAGGCGGGATCGCGCGAAAAGATCTACCGCGTGGCGAAATCGGCGGGAATTTCCCGCGTCAACTTCGTGGAGACCCCCTTTTTGAGCGCGCTCGGACAGGACGTTCCGCTCAGCGAGAGCAACCCCGTGTTCGCGATCGACATCGGCGCGGGCGTTACCTCGATCGCGACCCTCTCCCTCGACGGCATCATCGCGGGCATTTCGATGAACGTCGGCGGGAACAACATGGACATCCACATCATCGATCACATCGCCGATAATTTCAACTTGAAGATCGGTTCGCTCACGAGCGAAAAACTCAAAAATACGGTCGGGAGCCTCATCGAGGACGACAACCAGTCCACCATCATCAACGGGCGGGACATCACGACGGGCAAGCCCCGCTCCGTCTCCGTCTCCTCGGCGGACATCGAATTCCCCGTCCGCATCTATGTCGATAAGATCATCGAATACGCCGAGCTGGTGCTCAAAAAGCTGTCGGCGGAAGTTTCGGCGGCGGTGGGCAAAAACGGCGTCTATCTTTCGGGGGGCGTCGCCCATCTCGCGGGACTTGCCGATTACGTTGCCGAAAAACTGCAAATGGAGGCGCATATCGCTTCCGACCCGCAAATGTCCGTCGTGCTCGGCGGCGGCAGGGCGGTGGGCAATCCCGCGATCCTCAGAAGGATCAGAATGGAATAAAGCGTCGAGCGCAAAGCGCTCCGGACCTTTCGGGGTGTGTGTCATAGGGAAAAACAAGGGAGACGATCGTCGTCTCCCTTAAATTGTTTGAAGCTCGTTTCGCACAAGTTCGCGCTTCTTTTGTAATTTTTGTTTTTCGTATTCCGTAAGTTCTTCCTGCATATCTCTCCT
>CANRNP010000017.1 GCA_947632015.1 uncultured Clostridia bacterium
AACCACTGCTTGGAAATGAGGGGTTCGAGCGTCGAATTGCAGCGGTGGCAGTGCCCCACGTTGTGCGTGTGCGGTTCCACCTTCACGAGAAGCCCCAGCGCGTCCATCTCCTCCACGATGCGCTTCCGCGCCTCGTAGCGGTCGAGCCCCGCGAACTTCCCGCCCTCGCCGTTTACGGTGCCGTCGTCGTTGAGCACTTTGATCATGGGAAGATCGTGCCGAAGCCCCACTTCGAAGTCGTTCGGGTCGTGCGCGGGCGTGATCTTCACCGCGCCCGTACCGAATTCCATATCGACATATTCGTCGGCGACGACTGGGATCTCCCTGCCGACGAGGGGCAAGATCAAGGTTTTTCCCACAAAGCGGGCATACCGCCCGTCGTCCGGGTTGACGGCGACCGCCGTATCGCCGAGCATCGTTTCGGGACGGGTCGTTGCGATCGTGATGAAATCGTCCGAATCCTTCACGGGATATTTGAAGTGCCAGAAACTCCCCTTGTCCTCGCAGTAGACGACCTCTTCGTCCGAGAGCGCCGTGCGGCAGTCGGGGCACCAGTTGATGATGCGGCTCCCGCGGTAGATGAGCCCCTTTTCATAGAGGCGGCAGAAAGCCTCGCGCACCGCTTTGGAGCAACGCTCGTCCATGGTGAATGCGAGGCGCGACCAGTCGCAGGAAGAGCCGAGTTTTTTCAGCTGGGAGACGATCTTGCCGCCGTATTGCTCCTTCCATGCCCATGCGCGGCGTAAAAATTCTTCCCTGCCCAAGGATTCCTTGCTTGTCCCCTCGGCGCGGAGGCTCTCGACGATCTTGTGCTCGGTGGCGAGGGAGGCGTGATCCGTCCCCGGAAGCCAGAGCACCGAATACCCCTGCATCCGCTTGAAGCGGGCGATGGTATCCTGCATCGTCTCGTCCATGGCATGTCCCATGTGGAGCCTGCCCGTGATGTTGGGGGGCGGCATCATTACGGTAAAGGGGATCTTGTCCGGGTCGATCTCCGCGTGGAAATCGCCCTCCTTCATCCACTCCTCGTAGATGCGGTCCTCGAATTCTTTGGGATTGTACGTCGTTTGCATTTCTTTCATTTTTTTCACCTTGAAGAGCGTGATCGTTCCCATTATATTCCATTCCCGCCCGATTGTCAATTATTCCCGCCGTAACATAGGATATATTATCCTAAAAATTTTTCGGAGATAACTATGAAAAAAATACTTACTTTGCTTGCGGCGGGGCTCTTCGCCCTGCTCCCCCTCTCCGCCTGCAAGGAGGCGGAGACAAACGGCGTCACCCTTCGCGTGAACGAAGTGACCCATTCGATCTTTTATGCGCCCATGTATCTCGCGGACTCTCTCGGATACTTCGAAGAGGAAGGGATACGGGTGGAATTCACCAACGGCGGGGGCGCGGACAAGGTGATGTCCGCCCTTCTCGCGGGAGACGCCGACATCGGATTTTGCGGTCCCGAAGCGGCGCTCTATGTCCTGCTCGGCGGCAGCGCGGACGTTCCCACCGTGTTCGGACAGCTCACCAAACGGGACGGCTCCTTCCTCGTCGCCCGCGAAGAGGACCCCGACTTTCAATGGACCGATCTGAAAGGCAAGGAAATTTTGGCGGGACGGCAGGGCGGCGTGCCTGCGATGACCTTTGAATACGTTTTGAAAGAGAACGGATTCACCGAAGAAGAGATACGGCTCAACTACGACGTCTCCTTCAACAACATGACCGCCGCCTTCCTCGAAGGCACGGCGGAGTATTGCACCATGTTCGAGCCCACCGCCTCCGAAGTACAGGCGCAGGGCAAGGGCTACATCGTTGCGGCGGTCGGCGACGCTTCGGGGGAAGTCCCCTACACTTCCTTCATTGCCAAGCGGAGCTGGCTCGATAAGCACGCCGACGTCGCCAAAGGCTTCCTTCGGGCGGTGATGCGGGCGATCGAATTTGCCTACTCCGCCGGCGACGAGGAGATCGCAACCTACCTCTACAAGCAATTCCCCGATACTTCCTACGCCTCCATTTCGACGAGCGTGAAGAGCTATAAACGCATCGACGCATGGCAGAGGGATATGCAGATGAGCAAACAGAGCTTCGACCGCCTGCAAGACATCATCGAGGCGGCGGGAGAACTCCCCGAACGGGGCGATTTTTCCAGGCTGACCGATAACAGCTTCGCCGAAGAAGTGCGCAAAACATTGAAATAAGGCTTTTGCAGTCCCTCCCCCGCCGCGGGGAGGGCAACGCGCCCGTTTTCCGCAGGGCGGCGGGCGATGCCGCCGCGGGCGCGGGCGTAAGACGATCACATAAGGAAGAACAACATGAAAGAGAACATTCTGACGTTCGAAAACGTCAAACTCATCTACCACACCGTGCGGGGGGAGACGGTTGCGACCGAAGGATTGAGCTTTACCGTGGAAGAGGGAGAATTCGTCGCCATCATCGGTCCGTCCGGCTGCGGGAAAAGCACCCTTCTCTCCCTCGCGGCGGGACTTCTTTCTCCCTCCGAGGGAAAGGTCGTCCGCCGGGGAAGCGTGGGGTATATGCTCCAACGCGACGAGCTCTTTGCGTGGCGCACCGTGGAGCGGAATATTCTGCTTCCCCTCGAAATCGGGAAAAAGCTCACTCCCGCCATGCGGGAAGAGGCGAGAGCGCTCGCCGAAAAATACGGGCTGAAAGATTTTTTGGGCAGTTATCCCACCGAACTTTCGGGCGGGATGCGCCAGCGCGCCGCGCTCATCCGCACCCTCGCCGCCGCGCCGGATATCCTGCTCCTTGACGAGCCCTTTTCCGCGCTCGACTACCAGACCCGCCTGAACGTGACGAAAGACGTCGCAAACATCATCCGCCGCGAGAACAAAACGGCGCTCCTCATCACGCACGACATCTCCGAGGCGATCTCCCTCGCCGACCGCGTGATCGTGCTCACGGGGCGCCCCGCGCGCGTCGCGCACGTCCACACCCTCGACTTCGGGGAAAACGATCCGCTGAAAAGAAGAGAAAACAAGCAGTTCTCCGTCTGGTTCGAATTGCTTTGGAAGGAGCTGAACGCATGAAAAACCGTGTTAAGAACTTTTCCGAAGAACATGCCCTTTGGCTGAAAAAGCGGAGCTTCCGCCTCGCCGCCGTGCAAGCCGTGCGCATAGGGATTCTGCTCGTGCTGCTCCTCTTCTGGGAGCTGAGCACGCGGCTGGGATGGGCGGACCCCTTCCTCGTGAGCTCCCCTTCCCGCATTTTTTCCACCATCGGCTCGCTCTACCGCGAAGGCACCCTCTTTTACCATATCGGCGTGACCCTCGCAGAGACCCTCATCGGCTTTGCCGCCGCCGTCGCGCTGGGATATGCGATCGCGCTTCTCCTTTGGTGGAGCGACCTTCTGCGCCGCGTGGCGGAGCCGTATATCGTCGTGCTCAACGCCCTGCCCAAGATCGCTCTCGGACCGCTCATCATCATCTGGTGCGGCACGGGGAGCAAGGCGATCGTGTTTATGACCATCCTCGTCGGCATCATCGTCGTGATCATGCACATGCTGTCCGCCTTTATGCAGACGGACGAAAATAAGCTCCTCCTCTTGCGCTCGATGGGCGCGAACAAGCGGCAGATCCTGACGAAGCTCGTGATCCCCTCAACGCGCGCGGCGTTTATTTCCATGCTGAAAGTCGCCGTGGGCATGAGCTGGATCGGCTCCATCATGGGGGAATATATCGTGTCCCGCGCGGGGCTCGGCTACCTCATCGTGTACGGCGGGCAGGTGTTTAAGCTCGACCTTGTGATGACCGCGACCGTGCTGTTGTGCCTGCTTGCCGCGGCGATGTACTTCCTTGTGGTCCTTCTCGAAAAGATACTCGTAAAAAACACAAAGAATTGAAAAGACAACGCCCGCGCCCCCCAAAAGCGGATAACAGACGCGCACGATGTCGCCGAGCCCGATCCCCGACAGACCGAACGCCGAAAGCAGCAAAGCGCCGCTTGCGGCGTTCCTTTTTTTCGCGTTTCCGATCTTTGCGCAGAGCGCGAGAAGAGGATAGAGGGAGGAGGCGAGCGAAGTTAAAATGGCGAGCGCGGAGGCAAAAGAAAAGCCCCGCTTCCCGCGCATCGCATAGAGAAAGGGAAGTTCCGCCTCCGTAGCGCCCTCCCCTGCGCGGAAGATACAGCCGAGCACGCACACCGCCAACAGGGCGATGAGGAGCGCCGCCAAGAGCGCGGAGAGCACGGGACGCCTTGCTTCCTTTCCCGCTTCCATGAGGACGGGCGCCGCCAACAGGACGTTCATGCCCGCATATAAGATCCCCATCGCGGCGGACGGACCGTTTCCCCCGCCGAAGCGGAGCCCCCCGCCCCGCGCGCAGGCAAAGACGTAGCAGAGAAGAAGGGGCACCAGGAGGGTGTTGAGCAGGGTAAGCCCCTTCGTCCCCTTGCGCGTAAAGAGCACGACGAAAAGAAGCCCCGCCAAAGACGGCAGGGGCGCAACTTTCGGAAAGAGGGCGTTGAGCCCTGCGAGCATCCCCGCGCACGGCACGAACGAGAGGGCGGAGAGCGCAACGCGCATTCCCTTTGCGCTCCTCCCGAAGAGCGCCCGCAGCGTGCCGCCGTACCCGCCGTGTTTTTTTCCGAGGAGCAGAAAGAGCGCCGTGAGCGCGAAAAACGCCGCGAAGGAGAGCGCGATCCCCCAAAGGACATTTCCCCCGCCCAAAAAACGGACGAGCTCCGCGCCCGACAGAAACCCCGCGCCGACGCACGTCCCCACGATCAAGAAAACCGTTTTGAAGAGCCCCATTTTTCTATATCTATGAAAATATGTCTGACAAAATACACTAAATATGGAAATTTTTGCGGAATTCTGTCTGACATAATACTCTGCACACTTGACAAAGGTCAAAAGTTATAGTATAATGTTTGTAATAAACAGAGGAGAAGAAATTATGGATCAGGATCATTACCCTTTTGATTCGGACGGCGACGACGAAGATCCCATCGACGCGGCATTCGGCGGCGAACCCGACGAGCCCTACGACGATGAGCCGGACGAGCCTTACGATCCCTACAACGACGAGCCCGACGACGAGCCTTACGATCCCTACGACGAGACCGAGCCCGACAGCGACGACGAGACGGACGATCCCCACAACGAGACCGAGCCCGACACCGACGACGAAACGGACGAGCCTTCGGCGCCAGACGGATTCGAAGAGGAAGCCGAAGAGGAAGAAGGCGGCGGTCTGCCGCTCGTCTCCCCCTATCTGAGCGACGAGGAGCCCGAAGCCGAGGACGAGGAGCCCGAAGCCGAGGACGAGGAGCCCGACGAAGAACCCGAAGCCGAGGACGAGGAGTCCGACGAAGAACCCGAAGCCGAGGACGAGGAGTCCGACGAAGAGCCCTTAACAGACGAGGAGCCCGAAGCCGAGGACGAGGAACCCTTAACGGACGAGGAGCCCGAAGCCGAAGAAGCCGAGGAAGAAGAACCCGAAGCCGAAGAGAAGGACGACCAACGCGCGATCAGTTCCGACCTTATTCGCGGGCACATCAATACGATCATTCTCCGCGCGCTCTACGACGGGGATAAATACGGCTATGAGATCATCGCCGAGATCGAGCGGAAGAGCCACGGGCAATACACCCTCAAACAGCCCTCTCTTTACAGCGCCTTGAAGCGCCTCGAAAAAGAGGGATACATCACTTCTTACTGGGGCGGCTCCGTGAGCGGCGGCAGAAGAAAATACTTTTCGCTCACCGACAACGGCAAGGCGATCGCCGAGCGCAACCTCACCGAATGGGAATATTCCCGCACCGTGATCGACAGTCTCATCTCCGATAAGGCGTTCGACTTCTCGCAGCCCGCCCCCGCCGCCGTGGATATGCGGGTGCTGAAACGCTCCACTTCGCGGGTCCCCGAACGGGAAGGCGAGGAGGACGACGAAACTACGGCAGACGGATACGATCCTCTGGCGGCAGACCGCGCCGCGTTCGACGCCGAACGGGCAAGATATGAAGAATCCCTTCGGGTGCGCGAAGAGGTGCTTCGGGCGAGAGAAGAGGCGGGCACCAAGCGCGAACAGGAGCTCTTGGAGCGCGAGTTTGCCCTCGCCGCCGAAGAAGAACGCCGCCAGGTCGCCCTCGAAGAGGAAGAAGCGCGCCGCCAAGAGGAGGAACAGCTCCGCCGCGAGGACGAAGCGCGGCAGGCAGAAGAGACCCGCCGCCGGGAGGAGGAACAGCTCCGCCTCGAAGAGGAAGCGCGGCAGAAAGAAGAAGCGCGCCGCCGGGAGGAGGAACAGCTCCGCCTCGAAGAGGAAGCGCGGCAGAAAGAAGAAGCGCGCCGCCGGGAGGAGGAACAGTTCCGCCTCGAAGAGGAAGCGCGGCAGGCAGAAGAAGCGCGCCGCCGGGAGGAGGAACAGCTCCGCCGCGAGGAAGAAGCGCGGCAGGAAGAAGAAGCTCGCCGCCGGGAGGAGGAACAGCTCCGCTACGAAGAGGAGATGCGGCGGGAGGAAGAAGAGCGCGCCCGTTACGAGGAAGAATTGCGCCGCCAGGAGGAAGAAGAGCGCAGACGGCAGGCGGGAGAGACCCTCTTCGCCCCGTCCGAGATCGACCGTTCCAAGGCGACGGAGCTCACCCGTGAAAAGGAAGAGCAGAATTCCCGCATCCGCGAAATGGAGCCCTTCGCCGAAGAGCGCGCCCGCTACGAACAGCGCCTGCGCGAACAGGAAGCCGAATTCCTCGCCATGCACGAGCGCGAACTCGCCGAGCAGGAAGCGCGCATCCGCGAAGAGGACGAACGCCTCTACCGCCACCGCGAACAGCAAATCATCCATCAGAACTATCTCGATCTCGTAAACGGCGGTTCGGGCGCAGAGCCCGCCGAAGGCGGAAGCTACTACTATGAGGAGCCCGCGCAACCGGACTATGTTTACGTTGCCAAACCCGAAGAAGAGCGGGAATACCGCTCCATCATCCGCAGGCTGTATAACGGCGCCGTTCCGCAGGAAGAACCCCCTGCGCCCGCGCCCGAACCCGCCGCGGCAGAACCCGTCCCTCCCGCGCCCGTAGCGGCGGCTCCCGCGGCGCCCAAAACGCCCGCGCCCGCACCCGCACCTTCTCCCGCGCCCAAGGCGGCGGAAGAAAAGCCCAAAGTTTATACGGGGCGTTCCCTCGACGGCGTCGATTTCTACGACCTCGAATCCCTCGCGGCGCAGGACGGCATCCGCATTACGACCTCAGGCGATACCCCCAAAAAGATCGAAGAGAAGTCCGAAAGTCTCGTTCACCGCGGGAAGGCGCTCTTTTTGAGCGCGCTCGTCGTGTTCCTGCTCTGTCTTGCGGAAGGGAGCATTGCGCTCGGCTTCCAAAGCCAGCTGAAACTCCCCCGCTTCTATCCCTACTTCATCTGGGGCACGGGGCTTGCGCTCCTCATGGTGACCTTCCTCATGTACCTCAACCGCTTCGGCGAACGGTCGCTGCGGAAAGCCGATAATCTGCTCGCCGAAGTCATCGTATCGTATGCGCTGTGTATCATCGTCATTCTGATCGTAGCGCTCGCGGCCAAGGTAGACTTCACCGATATGGGACAGCTCATGACGTACGTCATCCTTCCCGCAGTGTACTTCTTCTCCATCGTGGTGTTCGGCGTTGCCTACTATCTCCAAGTACGCCCGCTCGACGAATAACAGAGAATCACAGAGAATCACAAAAAACGCGAAAAGAAACGGCAGGGAGCTTCCCTGCCGTTTCGATATTCCGGACAAAATCGCTTTTGTCCGCCCCCCCACGGTTTTGTTTCTAACTTTCGTAAGTGTGCGCTTCGAGGAAGGCGAGCACCTTCCCGACCGCCGTATCGAGCGCGGCGCCGCCGAACCCGTGTCCCGCGTCGGGGATGACCGTGAGATCGACCCGCTCTTCTCCGTAAGCCGCCACCGCGCCATCGATATATTTTCGGGCGACGAGGGCGTCCCGGTCTCCCCAGACGATACAGACGTCCTTTTGGAAGTTTCCGATCACGGCGAAGGGGTCGAGCTCCTGCACCGATCCGATGAACTTCGCGCCGATGGAATAGCCCATGAGCGGGGTATCCTGCACGGGCTTGCCGCGCCAGTCGTCGGGGATATTCAGCGCGGGGAAATACATGGCGATCCCCGCGATCATGTCTTTCACATCGTTGTCCGCCGCGGTGAGCGCCGTGACGAACCCGCCCTGACTGCCGCCGAAGAGGAAGATCTGCGAGCCGTCGACATTCGGGAGTTTTTTCACCTCCCCGATCGCCGCGCGAAGGTCCTCCTTCATCGTGAAGGGAGTATAATCGGCGGACGTTCTGCCCGTGCTCCTGCCGCCCGATTGCGCTCCGCAAAAGTCGAAGGTGTAACATACATAGCCCCGCTTTGCAAACGCCTTGCATTCGGCGGGAAAATCGGTATAGTGCCCGTTGAATCCGTGGCTCAGAATGACGGCGGGATATTTTCCCTCCTCTTTGGGCGCGCAGATCTGCCCGAAGAGGGAAATTTTTCTCCCCTCGCTGTCGGTGTATTCCAAGGTATGGTCCTCATAGACGATGGGGTATTCCATATCCGCAGGTAAGTTCCGCAATTTTCTTTCCTCCCCGCAACCCGCAAACAGACAGGCGAGCGAAAGCGCGAGCGCCGCGCACAAAACAAATAGTCTCTTTTTCATGATCTCCCCCCCTCGCCCCTCGCGCGTTTTTCGAAAATTTTGTAAAAACTCTCCGGCGGAGCAAGATCTCAATAGGTCTTATATACCCTCAGCCATTCCGGCAGGCGGGAAACAAACTCCGCATTGCTGTCCGTCTTTTTCATCATATCGAGAACGCCTTCCGTGCTCTCGGTGAGCCCCCGCTCCCGCAGTTTGTAGACCGCCGAGAGCTCCTCTTTCGGGAGAAGAAGCTCCTCTTTGCGCGTTCCCGAACGGCGGATGTCGATCGCGGGGAAGATCCTCCGCTCGGCGAGTTCGCGCGAGAGGAAGATATCGCAGTTGCCCGTGCCCTTGAATTCTTCGTAAATAACGTCGTCCATGCGGCTCCCCGTATCCACGAGCGCGGTCGCGAGAATGGTGATGCTGCCCGCCTCCTTCGTGTTGCGCGCCGCCCCGAAAAAGCGCTTCGGCTCGGCAAAGGCGCCCGCGTCCAGCCCGCCGGAGAGCGTCTTTCCCGTGCTCTCCGTCATGTAGTTGTACGCGCGGGTGAGCTTGGTGAGCGAATCGAGCAGGATCACCACGTCTTTCCCCTGCTCCGCCATGCGCTTTGCGTGCGCCACGGTGAGTTCCGCCGCGCGGATGTGGTGATCGGCGCCTTCGTCGAAGGTGGAATAGATGATCTCGGCGTTGGTGACGCTCGTGCGGAAGTCGGTCACCTCTTCGGGGCGCTCGTCGATGAGCAGAACGATGAGGGAAATTTCCGGATGATTGCTGCATATCGAGCGCGCGACGTCCTTTAAGATCGTCGTCTTGCCCGCTTTGGGCGGCGCGATGATGAGGGCGCGCTGTCCCTTTCCGATGGGCGCGAACAGATCCAGAAGGCGCAGGGAGAGCGCGTTGTTGCCCGAAAGCGAGATCCGCTCGTCGGGATAGCAGGCGGTGAGCGAATCGAAGAAGGGTCTGTCCTCATAAGCGCCGACGGGAAGCCCGTTCACGCTGAGCAGTTCCCCGATCGCCGCGGAATCGTTTTTGAGGCGGGGCTTGGGGATACAGGAGACGAAATCCCCCTCCCGCAGTTTGAGCGAATGGATGATCGGCGCCGCGATGAACACGTCGCCGCCGTTCGTCGGCTGGCAGTTCTTCGCCCGCAAAAAGCCGTAACCGCTCTGCATCACTTCGAGGATCCCCGTGCAGACGGGCTGTTCGTAATACCCCTTTTCGTCGCCGGACGCGACCTGCAACACGGGCTGGGGGCGATCCTGCTCCGCTTTGCGCCTGAGTTCGTTGATCTTTTGCAAAACGGACGGGTCGATATAGCTCTGCTTTACGGGCGCGCCCCGTCCCGAACGGGGCACGGGCGCCGTTCTGCCCACGAGAATGTCGATGATCCCCTCGATGAGTTCGGATTTGTTTCCCGCACGTCCCGTCGGAACCCCCTGCATCCGCCCCAAGACCCGCAATGTCGGCAGGGGCAACGTTTCGAGATATTCCCGGAATTGAATTTCAAGGCTCTTTTCTTCCATTTCTCATCTCCTTTCCATATAAAATACTTTTCCCGCAAACGGGGTATGCGCTTCGATCGTCAGAGTGTCGCCCACGCGCTCCGCCCCGCCCATGAGGGCGAGGAAGGGCTCGGCTCCCGCAATATCGACGGTGAGCCCTTTTACTTTATAGTGCATGGGGATCACGGCGGCGGGATAGAACGCTTCCGCATAGGACTTTGCGCCGCGCGCGTCGATCGTATAATTCCCCCCGACGGGCAGAAAGACGACGTCCGCCTTGCCGAAAGAGGCGGCAAGCTCCTTTGTGCAGGGTTCACCGATGTCGCCGAAGTGCAGAAGGGTGAGCCCTTCGCCCTCGAAGCGGAACACGAGCGTTTCGCCGCGCTTCCTTCCGCCCGCGTCGTCGTGGAAACGGCGGACCGCCTCGATGCGGACCCCGCCGACCTCGTATTCCCCCGCTCTCTGCAAAACGAGAGGCGAAGAGATCGCCGAAACATTGTTATGATCGTAGTGCGCATGGCTGACCGTAACGGCGTCCGCCGCAACGTGCGGCATAGGGATCCCCACGTCGCCGAACGGGTCGGTCACGATGCGGGTCCCCCCTTCGAACGCGAGCAAAAAAGAGGAATGCCCCAAATATTGAATTTTCATTCTCCCTCCGAACAGAAAAAATAAAATAAACCAAGCCGAGAAAGCTTTTCGAATGAGACCGCGCGCAAAAAGAGCGCTTTGCAAAGATAGTATAGCGCAAAAAATCCCATTTGTAAAGGGAAATTTTGCTATTTCTCCGAAAAATGGGATTCGTAGGCGAGCCGACCTTCCCGCAAAAGGGCGGTGAGGCGCTCCCTGTCCTGAGCCCGCAACGCCTCCGCATATTCGCCGAGACGGGCGATGAGCCCCTCGATCTCTCCGAGAAGCGGAAGGCGGTTTGCAAGGTAGAGCGACGACCAGAGCGTTTCGTCCACGCCGCCCACGCGGGTCATATCCTGAAAACTCCCGCCCGTGAAGCCGGAGACATCCGCCGCAAACGAACTTTTGATGTAGGCGTTGGAGACGATATGGGCGAGCTGGGAAGTGAGCGCGATCTTCTTGTCGTGCTCCTCCGCCGACGTGCAGACGATCCGCCCGAAGCCGGCGTCCGCCGCAAGCGTTTTCACCAAGGAGAGCGCAGCGGGGTCGGTCTCCTTGCAGACGGTGACGACGAGGTTCTTCCCGCAGAACAGGTCGGCGTCGGCAGAGGCGATGCCGCTCGTCTCCTTGCCCGCCATGGGGTGCATGCCCACATAGCGGTAGCGCCGCGGCTTGGAACGGACGCGCTCTTCGACGATCTTTTTCACGCCGCAGATGTCCGAAACAACGATCCCTTCGGGGAAGTCCCCCTCGTCTAATTCGCGCAAGACGGGTTCGGGCGGAAGCGCCAGAATGACGGCGTCGCATCCGGAATAATTTTCCGCTTCCCCGTCGATCATGCCGCGGGCAAGCGCGGTCTCGATAGGTCCGCGGCTCCTGTTCTTGCCCAAAACCGTATGCCCCGCCCTCCGCAATGCCGCAGCAAACGAGGCGCCGATAATGCCCATTCCATAGACAACAATTTTCATAATTCCCTCTTATTTGACTATTTTTAACCGATTATGTCACGCATAGTACTATGCAAACGTCGATTTTATAAAAATCCGATGGCGGGATGCGCGCGTAAAGCCTTCCTGCGCGCCTTATAATCGGGCAAAACGCGCTCCACCACTTGCCAAAAAGCGGCGCTGTGATCGAACGCCACGGTGTGCGCGAGCTCGTGCACGGCGACGTATTCGCACAGTTCGGGCGGCAAAAAAGCGACGCGGAAGGTATAGGAGATCGTGCCCTCCCGGTTGCAAGAGCCCCAGCGCGAACGCGCCGAAGAGACGCGCGTCTTGCGGTACGAAAATCCATGCTCCGCCGCAATGCGCGCGGTGAGCGCTTCCATTTTCTCGCCCGAAAGTTTTTTCAAAAGGCGGGTAAGCGCCCCCTCCCGCCCCTCTGCGGGAAGAAAGATTCTCCCTTCTCCGAGGCGCGGCGTTCCGCTTCCGATCAGATATTTTTCGCCGAACAGCCAAACTACTGCGCCGTCCTCCAAGCGGAGCGCGGGCGCTTCCTTCACGGCGCGCAAACGTTTTTCCACCCAGACAAGGTGCCGTTTCACGAACCCGTCGATCGCCGCGCGGCTCGCGCCGAGCGGCGCGCGCACGACGACCTCTCCCCCGCGCGTGACGGTGAGAGACAGGGTTTTACGCTTGCTCCGTACGATTTTGACTTCCATGCGAACATTATATCACGCCTGAGAAGATTTTTCAACCGATCGGTTGACCTTTCCCGCCGATTTTGCTATACTGTTTTTATGAACGTTTATCGCGTGAAGCCGCTTCGGCAAAGGGAGATCGAGGTAAGCGTGCCCGCGTCCAAGAGCATTCTGAGCCGCGCGCTGCTGCTTGCCGCCTTCACGGAGGGAGAGACCGTTCTTTCGGGCTGCGAAACTTTCGGGCAAGACGGAAGCGATCTCCTCTCCTGCCTTTCCGCGCTCGGCATTTCCGCAGAACGGACCTGCGGCGGGCTGCTCGTCCGCGGCACCAAAGATTTCCGCCGCGAGGCGAGCCTGAACGTGGGAAGCGCGGGCACGGCGGCGCGGTTCCTCACCGCGATCCTCGCGTTTGCGGGCGGAAATTACCGCTTCGATTCCTCCGAGCAAATGAAACGGCGCCCGATGGACCTTCTTTTCCTGCTGAAAGAACTCGGCGCAACCGTCCGTTTCCTCGGCGAGGAAGGGCATTTCCCCTTCGTCCTGTCCTCTTGCAAACTCTCCGCAAGAGAGATGACCGTGGATACGGACGTCAGCACGCAATTTGCGAGCGGGCTGATGCTCGCCGCCGCCGTGGGCTCCCCGCTCACCCTCCGCCTTACGGGAAGCCGCACACACGGGAGCTATCTGAAAACGACGGAGGACGTCATCGCGTCTTTCGGCGGAAAGACGGTGCAAAGCGGCAACGAGCTCACCGTCTTTCCCATCGGGCGGGCGACAGCCCGTTACGCCGTCCCTCCCGACGTTTCGAGCGGGTGCTATTTTTACGCGCTCTCCCTTCTTTGCGGGGCGAAAACGCTCGTCCGCGGCGTGCGGAAGGACTGCGGACAAAGCGATCTCCGCTTCCTCGAAGTTCTGCGGGACAAGGGGGTGACGCTCGCCGAGTCCGCGGAAGGGATCGTTGCGGACGGCAGAAAGGTTTCCGCCTTTTCGGGGTTCGACCTCGACATGAGAGATTTTTCCGACCAAACGATGACGCTTGCCGCCCTCGCCCCGTTTGCGGATTCCCCCTCGGTTTTGCGCAATATCGGGCATATCAGGCGGCAGGAATGCGACCGCGTAGAGGCGATCTTGCACAATCTCACCGCCCTCGGCGTGCCCTGCGAATGCCGCGAAAACGATATTTTGATCCGCCCCGCGCCCGTGCGCCCCGCGGCGATCGAGACTTACGGCGACCACCGCGTTGCCATGGCGTTTTCGCTGGTTGGGCTGAAAGTTGGCGGCGTGACGATCGAAAACCCAGACTGCTGTAAAAAGACCTTCGGCAATTACTTCGAAATTTTAGACGAAATCACAAGAGACTGAAAATAGCGGACAAAATAACAAAACGCAAAGAGCGAAATCGATCGCTCTTTTTTCTTTAACGAAAATTTGCGCGGGGCTTGACTTTATCGCCGCCCCGTGTTATACTGAAAATGCCAAACAAACTTTATATCGATCTATGGAGGTCACGGATTTTTTTATGTAATTTTCATTTGAAGGGGAAGGTCTATCCTGCCCTTGTATTGTTCATATTCGAATTTGGCAGAACTGCAAATTCCAATATATGAACGATACAAATCCGTCCCATATATAAAGTTTGTTTGGCGACAACTGGAGTTTGCGTTTTGTATGCGTCAGCTTCGGTTGACGCATTTTTTATTTTATTTACAAGGAGAATGTCTATGAAAAAACGGTTTATTTTGATTTTATCGCTCATCTTTGCGCTTTGCCTGTGCTCGCTTACCGCTTGCGGCGGACTTTTCGGCTTCGGTTCGGGCGGAAACGGCGGGAGCTACAATAGCGGGAGCAGTTCGGGTTCGGGCGGAAATGGCGGAAATAACAGCGGTTCGGGCGGCGGGAGCAGTACCCCGAAAGAGGACAGCGACGACACCTTTATCTATTCGGGGGCGTCTGTTAAGGCGGCGAATACATCCATTTCAGGCGCGATCACGATCCCCGCGGAGCGCAACGGAACTCCGATCGACACGATCCCTGCGGACGCATTCAAAGGGTGCAATGCGATCACGTCCATCGTCGTGCCCGAAAGTGTAACAACGATCGGCGAAGGCGCGTTTAGCGGTTGCTCTTCCCTTCGGAGCATCACTTTGCCCTTTGTGGGCAGTCAAAAAGGGAATAGTGGAACATCTACGGCGTGTTTTGGGTATATTTTTGGTGAAGATTCTTATCAAGGCGGAACAAAAATACGTCAAATCTACAATACAGGAATTGGACAGTTCGAAGATTTTTACATCCCCTCTATCCTGCGCAACGTCACTATTACAAGCGAAACGGTTTTGTGTTATGGCGCATTCCAAAACTGTTCTATGCTCCAAACCATCACCATCAATAAGGGGGCGCAGAACTCCGTCGGCGAAAAAGCCTTTGAGAATACGGCAAAACCGACTTGGGTATGACCTACGCAAAAATACGGCAAACGCCGCGGCGCGCTGTAAGCGCGCCGCGGCGTTTCTTCCTTTTTCTCGCCGATCACAGGTTTTCGATATATTTTTTCAAAATTTCGAACATTTCTTCCGAGATGACGTGCTCGATACGGCAGGCGTTGCTCTCGGCGAGGTCCTTATCCGCCCCCACCGCCATGAGCGCCTTCGTGATGACGCGGTGCCGCTCGTAAACGCCCGCCGCCTTCTTCTGCCCGCTTGCCGTCAGCGTGATGTCGCCCGCGCCGTCGATCGAGATATATCCCTTCTTTTGAAGCAACCCCACCGCGCGCGAAACGCTCGACTTGGCGTAGCCGAGTTCCTCGCAGACGTCGATGGAGCGTACGTTTGCCATTCTCTGTTTGAGCAAAAGAATGGTCTCCAAGTACATTTCTTCCGATTCGTGCGATTTCATAGCAAACCTCTCGCTCGTTTTTCACAATTATACAATATTTTGTACGATTTGTAAAGGGATTTTTGAAAATTTTTTACTCTTCCACCCGCACATACAGGGCGTAACGCTCCCGATATTGCTTGTAATGCGCGGTAAACACGAGCGGAGGCTCGGAATGGAATTCAAACCTTTCCCCCTTCCGCGTAAAAAATTTCGAGGGCTCCTCAAAGAGCGCTTCCAGGCTCTCCACCTTCACCGAGACCTCTTTCTTCTCGCCCGAAGGGATCGTGACCCCCTCCCCCGTCGTCTCCGTGCGCAGATTCCCTCCGCCGAGCACGGCGGAGAGCAGCACCCCTCCGTAGCGGAAGGCAAAGGCGTTTTTCCCGTCGGGAAGCCCCTTCATGCCGATCTCGACGGGAATGGTGAGGGTGAGCTCGTCCCCCTCCTTCACCGCGACCGTGATATGCCCGCCGACTTCGAGCAGATTGATCTTTGCGCCGTTCTTCTCCGCCGAAGGATAGCCCGCCGCCCAGTCGGGCAGGCGCAGACAGAGCATAAAGGGCTCCGCCGCCCGTATTACGCGGAAGCGCACGCTGTTTTCCCACGGGAAGCCACTCTCCTGAACGATCTCCATTCCCTCAGAGCGCAATGCGGAGGAGAGATAGCGCTCGACGAAGAGGCTCTTACCCCTCCGGTAATAGACGCCGTCGCCGAGCTTGGTGAAGTTCTCCATGCCCGTGCCCGTACAGCACCAAAAATTTTCTTCCGCCGTCGAAAATACCTTAAAATACCCGCTCGCCATCGCCTGAAAGTAGGTCGTCATGCCCGTTTCGGGGTTCTGCGAAGAGAGAATGTCGTTCACGAAGGCGTTGTCATAATAGTCGGAATACTTCTTCTCCCCCGTCACCGAGAAGAGCCCGCGGGCGAGCTTCATCATGTTGTAAACGTTGCAGGTCTCGCAGTTGCAATTTGTGCGCTCCGCGTCGAGAACGTCGTCCTTCCCGAAGCGCTCCCACTCCGAATTCCCGCCCGTCGCATAGGTATGGTGCTCCGTCACCGTCTCAAAGAAGGCTTCCGCGGCGCGGAGATAGCGGAGCGCGTCCACCTTTTCGCCGCCGAGCGTCTTTCCGTGCAGGGTGAGATAGCGGTTGAGCGCCCCCAAAAACTTGGGGATCGTGGTGTTGGCGTGAAGATCGTCGAGGACGTCGCTCCGCCCTGAGAGCACTTCGCCGAAGAGCCGCTCTTCGTCGAACACATGCGCCGCGCGCGCGTATTCTTCCTTCCCCGTGACCGCGTAGAGCTCGTAGAGGCAGTCGTTCATGCCGCCGTACTCCGTTTCGAGCACCGTCTTTCGGGTCTCTTCGTCCCAGCCGAGCGCCCGCCCGCAGACGTAATCTCCCAGCCCTTCCGCAACTTCGAGCGCGGGCGCATAGCCGAGCAGTTCGTACGCCGCGATCACCCCCGAAAGGAGTTTGTGCGCCGTGTACCACGGCACCCACGCCTCGGTGTGGATGTCCGTTTTGCCCCGCTCCACGTTATAAAACTGCGCCTCAATCCCGCCCGCGGGCATGGGAGCGCCCCAAATCAGCCCCGTGCCCACCGCGTTTTGGCACGTTTTCAGCCCGTCGACGATGTTTTTCGCCTTTTGCAGGAGCCTTTCCCTGTCACCTGAGGGAACGGCGGGATTTTCCGCCGCCTGCGCAAGCGCGGTGAGATAGTGTCCGAGCGTATGTCCGCCGATGAGCCCGCTCTCCCAGCCGCCGTAGCGCACGAAGGGGGTTTTCAGCCCCGCGTTCTCATAGAACCCCGCAAGCAGCCTCTCCTCTTGAAGAGAGAGCAGGTAGGCGATCTCCTTCGCGAGGGCGTTTTTACAGTATTCGTCCGTCACCTCGACCTGCGCGAGCGGTACGGAGAAAAAGCGTTCGTTTTCCATTGCAAGCTCCTTTATGTGTTTTTATGACCCGAAAAGCCGACCTTTTCCCTTTCCCGTCAGGCGGGAAAGAGGGCGTCGAGCATGGCAGTGCAACCCTCCACGATGTCGCGGTAGGTCTCGTCGAAATTGCCCGTGTACCACGAATCCGCGATCGGGCGGGGATGGGCGGAATAGTCCAGAAGGCACTTTACCTTGTGCGCGTTCTTCTGCCCGACGACGCGCAAAATGTCCCGCCGGTTATATTCGTCCATGCCGATGAGAAGGTCGTATCTCTCCCCGTCCTCCGCGGTGATAAGCCGCGCGCGGTGCGGGATGAGCGGAACTTTTTCCCGCATGAGTTTTTCCCGCGTGCCGCGGTGCGGGGGATTCCCGATCTCGTCGGTATGCGCCGCCGCGGAGGAAACGGCGACCTTCCCCGTGAGCCCGCGCGCGCCGATCATCTGCGCCATGACGCTCTCCGCCATCGGCGATCTGCAAATATTTCCGTGGCAAATGAATAAAATTTGTATCAATTTTTGCCTCATTCAATATATTTTGACCGATTTTGAAAAATTTTTTCTTCTTTTTCGCAATATTTTTTGAAAAAACGATTGCAAAAATACATTTTTTGTGTTAAGATATAGACATGAAAGTATTTGCCGAACGGCTTATGGAGATGCGCAAAGAGAGAGGCTTGTCGCAGGCGACTGTTGCAAGAGATTTGGGCGTGAGTTTGGGGATCGTCTGTTATTGGGAGACCAACAAGAGTGACCCTACCGCATCCAACATCGCAAAGGTCGCACGTTACTTCAACGTGTCGTCCGATTACCTCCTCGGTCTTGCCGACTGAGTTTTTACATCCCCCCAAACCGACAACTGAATATTTCTTTTGCGGCACGCAAGTGCCGGTATGAAACCGAAGCGTCGGTTATTTTATTCCGAAAACGTCGGCTCCGAACCGTTCGGAGCCGTTTTTGATTTTTCCGCAAGCACCCTTTCGAGGGCGTTCACGCCCGAAAAGGGCGAAGAGCCCGCCTCGAATTTTCCCTCAAAATATTGCAGATAACGTCTCCCCTCTTCCTCCTCTTCGCCGGTGAGCCCCTCGGCCTCCGAAAGGCGGAGGAGTTTTTCTTTCGCCCCCTCCTCTTCCCCCGCCGCAAGAAGATACTGCGCCTGCAAGAGAAGAAGGGCGTGATGGGCGGGAAGATCCTCCCGCACGACGGGCGCGCCGAAAAGGAGCTCCTTGGGAAGGTCGGAATACTTTCCTTTATATAAGATCCCCTGCGCGGTGAGCACACGGAGCGCAACGTCCTCTTCGGGGCGGCGTTTCAAAAGCCCCAAAAGGACGGCGCCGTCCGTCTTGCCCGCGGGAAGTTCGCACGGAATGAGTGCGCGCACCCCCTCATAGAACACGAAGCCCGACAGCGCGCCGCTCCCCACAGGGTGCGCGGGCAGAAGTAGCCACAGAAGGAAGAGCGCCGCGCCGACCGTGACGTTGACGACCGCTCCGCCGAGGGTGAGCGCAAAAAACTTCCCCTTAACGTGTTTTCCGTTTTTGGGGTACATCGCCGTTTCCCCTGCGACCGAGCCCCGCGAAAAGGGGTGAAACCCGAAGCGGGCGGGCTTCATTCCCGCAAGGGCGCCGAACAGGAGATGCCCGCATTCGTGCAAAAGCACGGGGAGCCCCGCCACCATGACCGCGAGCGCCAAAAGGTACTGCCAGAATTCCGCGTTTCCGCGCGGGAGTTCTGCGCGCGGCGGCACGAAAACGACGATCAGCGCCATGCCGATCCCGAACACGGCAAAGAGGACCGCGTCCGCAACGTAATATAAAATTCGCTTTGTCCTGCCGCTCATTCCAGCCCCCGCAAGTAGCAATATCCCTCCAAATTGTCCCGATCGGAGGCATAGACCCCGCCGAGAGACAACCTTTCCATGAGTTTTGAAAGGAGCAACGCCCCGCCCGCGATGATGTCCGCGCGGCGTTCGTCCATCCCCTTGATCTTCTTTCGCTCCTCGACCGTGAGGGAAAGAAGCCTGTCCGAAAGGGCGGAAATTTGCTCTTTCGGCATAAAATAGTCCTGAATTTTTTGCCCGTCGTACCGTTCGAGCCCCAGCAGAACGGAGGCGAGCGTAGAGCCCGTGCCGCCGATCGCATAAATTTTCCCCGCGGGGCGCACCTCTCCGAGCAGGGCAATCTTCTCCCGGATCTCGGCGGTCAGCTTTTCGCGGTTCTCGCCGCACTTGTCGAAAAGGCGCACCGCCCCGATCGGTAAAGAGCGGGAAAAGACGATCTTCCCCCCGCCGCGCAGGCAAACTTCCGTGCTGGCGCCGCCGATGTCGAGGATGCCGCCGTCCCCTTTCGCGCCGAGCGCGCCCGAAAGTCCGAGCAGCGCCTCCTCCTCGCCCGAAACGACGTCCACCTCCACGCCGCAGAGCGCTTTCACTTCGGCGCAGAAATCCCCGCCGTTTTTTGCCGAACGCACCGCGGCGGTGGCAAAAGCGCGGACGGACGCACCCCGCGCCCTGCCCTCTTCGGCAAAGCCGAGCACCGCGCGGACCGTTCTTTCCGCCGCTTCCGGCTTCAATTCGTCCGAAAAGGCGAGCCCTTCGCCGAGCCGCGTGGTGCATATCCGCTTATATAAAGATTTTCCGCCCTCCCATAGCATCAGGCGGACGGAATTCGAACCGATATCGATGATCGCTTGCATTATTTGAACCCGTTGCGGCGGGCATACCAGTACAATCCCTCGCCGTTTTTGTACCAGTTCAGATCGCGCTCGCCCTGCTCGATCGACTGCTCGTACTCATCGATGAGGTCGTTGAGCTGCTCTTTTTTGGAATTCGCCACGCCGATCGTGACAAACTGGATGATGAGGATCACGACCAAAAAAATAATGAGAAGCACGCCCGCGACCGTTGCGCCTACCGCAATGCGCTTTGCTTTCTCTTCGGAGATACCCTCGCCTTTTTTCGACATACTATCCGGCCCCTTCGCTTTTGTAATTTTTTTCTACAACTATTATATACCTTCTTGCCCAAAAATGCAACCGTTTTATGCACGCTTTTCAAATAAAGCAGGAATCCCGCCCCGCAACCCGCAAAATGATAGAGCCGAAAGGCGGGAAGCCCGAAGCCGAGCGAAAAAAGGAGATAGATCCCCGCAAACAGAACGCAGAAGAGCGCTTCAAAGACCGCCGTCAGAACGCGGCTGCGAAACGGATAGGCGAGGCAGTACAACAGATCGTACAGCCCGCCGCCGAGCAATCCCAAAAGGGCGCAGAGCAAAAACGCATGGAGATGGCTCATTTGAAGAGCGCCTGCAACTTGCCTTTCGCCCCGCCGTAACGCACGCTCCGCACCTCGCCGCTCGCCGCAAAATTGCCGCTTCCCTGCGAAAAAGCGAGCACTTTCAGCTTGCTCCCCTCGATCGTCACCCTGCTTCCGCCCACCGTGAGCAAGATGCGCGCGTCGGAAAAGCCGTCTACGCTCTCTACCCCCGTCATCACGATCTTCTTCCGCTGTTCAATGGTGAGAATGCTCTGATTATCCATAGTTTCAAGGTATGAGCCCGCAGGCGAAAATAGAACACCGCGTTTCCCCCGCTATGAAAAGAGCCGCCACGGGTCGGGCGGTCCTTTTTTGTATATTATGTTACGCATAGTACTATGCAAACGGGCGAAACCCGCGATCTTTCGGGCGAAAAACCGCGGTTATTCCTGCGATTTTGCCTTCGCGCGCGCCTTTGCGCGCAGTTCCCCGTCGAGAATGCGTTTGCGGATGCGGACGCTGAGCGGCGTCACTTCGAGGAGCTCGTCGTCCTTGATGAACTCCAAGCACTCTTCGAGGCTCATGCGTTTGGGGGTGATGAGGCGGAGCGCTTCGTCGGAAGAGGAAGAACGGGTATTCGTAAGGTGCTTCTGTTTGCATACATTCACGTTGATGTCCTCATCCTTCGGGGAATAGCCGACGACCATTCCCTCGTAGACGGGGGTGCCCGCGCCGATGAAGAGCACTCCCCTCGCCTGCGCGTTGAAGAGCCCGTAGGTGACCGCTTCGCCCGTTTCGAACGCGACGAGCGAGCCCGTGCTCCGCTTCTGAATCTCCCCCTTGTAGGGCTGGTATTCATAGAACACCGAGCTCATAACGCCCTCGCCCTTGGTGTCCGTCAAAAATTCGCTCTTGTAGCCGAAGAGCCCCCGCGCGGGCACCAAAAATTCGAGCCGCATCCTCGACCCGACGGCGCTCATGTGCACGAGCTCCCCCTTCCGCTCTCCCATGCTCTGGAATACGGGACCGGTGCTCGTTTCGGGGACGTCTACGATGAGACGCTCCACGGGCTCCCATTTCTGCCCGTCGATCTCTTTGAAGAGGACCTTCGGCGCGCTTACCTGAAATTCGTATCCTTCTCTTCTCATCGTCTCGATGAGGATGCTCAGGTGCATCTCCCCTCTTCCGCTCACGCGGAAAGAATCCGCCGAGTCGGTGTCCTCCACCCTGAGCGAAACGTCGCGCAGAAGTTCGCGGTACAGCCTGTCGCGGAGGTGCCGCGTGGTGACCCACTTCCCCTCCTTCCCCGCAAAGGGGGAATCGTTGACGGAGAAGATCATCTCCACGGTCGGTTCGGAAATCTTTACAAAGGGCACGGGCTCCACGCAGGAAGCCGCGCACACCGTATCGCCGATGTTGATGCCCTCCAAGCCCGCAAAGCAGACGATGTCCCCCGCCATTGCGTTTTCGCAGGGCACCCTGTTGAGCCCCTCGATCTCATACAGCCCCACGAGCTTGCCTTTTGTGTTCACGTCCTCGTGGTTGTAGTTGCACACGACGACCTCTTGGTTGGGACGCGCCTGCCCGCGTTCGATCCTGCCGATGCCGATCCTGCCGACATAGTCGTTGTAGTCGATCGAGGAGACAAGGATCTGCAATTCCCCCATTTCGTCCATTTCGAGGGGGGGAAAATGGGAGAGGATGGTATCGAAGAGGGGCTTTAAGTCGGTCCCCTCTTCGGCGGGGTCGCGCGAGGAAGTCCCCTCTCTGCCCGAACAGTAGATGAACGGGCTGTCGAGCTGTTCGTCGGTGGCGTTGAGGTCCATCAAAAGTTCGAGCACTTCGTCGTTGACTTCGGAAATGCGGGCGTCGGGACGGTCGATCTTGTTGACGACGATGATGAGCTTCAAGCCGAGTTCGAGCGCCTTTTGGGTGACGAATCTCGTCTGCGGCATAGGACCTTCCGCGGCGTCCACGAGGAGAAGCACGCCCGACACCATTTTGAGCGAACGCTCCACTTCGCCCGAAAAATCGGCGTGACCGGGGGTATCGACGATGTTGATCTTCACCCCGTTGTAGTGGATGGACGTATTTTTTGCGAGAATGGTGATGCCGCGTTCGCGCTCCAAGTCCCCGCTGTCCATCACGCGCTCTTCGACCGCCTGGTTCTCGCGGAAAGTGCCGCTCTGGCGGAGCATTTGGTCGACGAGGGTCGTCTTGCCGTGGTCGACGTGCGCGATGATCGCAATGTTGCGTAAATCGTTTCTGATCATAATGTATATTCCTTTGAAAAAACCACAGATGATTATAGTACTTTTCCGCGCTTTTGACAACAAAAAAGAGGGTATTTTTACGAAAAAATAACCTCTCCGGAAGACCGCACCCGCTTGTTGCGGTAGGTGCAGAACTTGATCGTGTAGCCGTTGTCCTCCTGCGGCTCGCTCTCAAAGACGAGTTCAAAGTTTTCGTCTTTGTCGAGGTCGGGCACGAACACGTCCGCGCCGCCCACGGTTTCCACTTTGGTGACGAGCACCTCGGTGCAACAGGGAATGAGCGCGCGGTAAACGCTCGCCCCGCCGATGACGAACACGTCGCCGGGCGGATAGTTTTTGATCTCTTCGAAGAGTTCTTCAAAGCTGTGCACGGTGATGACGTCCTCGTCGATGGTTTCGGGCGAGAGGACGATGTTGACGCGGTTTTTCAGGGGCTTGCCGCCCGGAAAAGAGCGCAAAGTATTCAGCCCCATGACGACGACTTTCCCCTTCGTCGTCTCGCGGAAGAATTTCATGTCTTTGGGGAGGGAGAACATGAGATCGTTCTTTTTCCCGATGCCCCACTCTTTGTCTGCGTGGAATATAGCTTTCATAATGTTCACACGTTTCTTTGCTCGCCCCTGCGGGGCTTCAAAAAGAAACGTCGTGAGGAAACCCTCCTTGTCGGTTTAACTTTTTTGTCCTCTCGTTCGCGTTGTCTTACAAGAAGGCAAAAGAATTTGCCAAATTGAGGCGCCCACGGCGGAAGTGAATTCCGCCTAAGGCAAGGGAATTTTGAATGTCTCGCGCAATTTTTTAATATTCACACGTTTCTTTGCTCGCCCCCTTCCCCATACTTGGCTCCCCCTTGAGGTGGAACAGCGCCTTCTGCCAACGGTTAATAACCGTTGGCGCGCTGTGACAGGAGTGAGCGCATTTGTCGCGCGAACGGTGACTAAGCGCGGGGCTCTACCCGCGTGAGAGAGCTGTCACCGTAGGCGGTGAGGAGGTGTTGCTTCGTAAAAAATTGCGTGAGGAAACCCTCCTTGTCGGTTTAACTTGCTTGTCCTCTCGTTCGCGCGACACCCCTTCCGTCACGCGCTATGCGCGTGACACCCACCCCTCAAGGGGTGGACAAGGGACTTTCAAATCGCTACGGGGATCTTTGTGGTGAGCGGATGGAATTCGTAGCCCTCCAAACGGAAACTTTCCACCGTGAAGGAGTAAAAATCCGATATACTTTCGTCAATTAAAAATAGTGGTGCGGGGAGAGGCTTTCGCGCAATGATCTCTTCCACAATGGGAACGTGCCTATCGTAAATATGCGCGTCGGCGATGACGTGCACGAGCTCCCCCGCTTTCAGCCCGCTCACCTGCGCGAACATTTTGAGGAGCACCGCATATTGCACGACGTTCCAGTTGTTCGCCGTGAGCATATCCTGCGAGCGCTGGTTCAAAATGCCGTTCAAAGTATCTCCCGAAACGTTGAAGGTCATGGAATAGGCGCAGGGATAGAGGTGCATCTCGTGCAGATCGGCAAAGTTATACAAGTTCGTCATGATCCGCCGCGAGGCGGGATTGTGCTTCAAATCGAAGAGCACCCTGTCCACCTGGTCGAACTCCCCTTCCGGATAGCGGTACTTCTGCGCGAGCTGGTAGCCGTACGCCTTGCCGATGGAGCCGCTCTCGTCCGCCCAGCTGTCCCAGATATGGGAGGAAAGGTCGCGGACGTTGTTGCTCTTCTTCTGCCAGATCCAGAGGAGCTCGTCCACACAGCTTTTGAGCGCCGTGCGGCGGATGGTAAGAATGGGAAATTCCTCGCGAAGGTCGTAGCGGTTGACGATCCCGAACTTTTTCACCGTGTGCGCGGGGACGCCGTCCTCCCAGCGCGGGCGGACCTCACGGTCGGTATCCCAAACCCCGTGTTCCAGGATGTCCTTACAGTTCTGAATGAAAATTTCGTCGGCTCTGCTCATTTGTTCTCTCCTTTCGGGGGAAGCCCAAGCGATTCGCGGTATAGCTCTCTTGCCACTTCCTCGGCGGAGGGCTCTATCTCCCTGTACCACTCCTGCGAAAACTTCTCCATGAGCTTTGCAATGCGCTCCCGCACTTCCGTCTCCCCCAAGATCTGCATGATCGTCCAAAGGTCGGGGGTGTTTGCCCTGCCCGTGGTCGCAATGCGCAAAATTTCGGCGACGTCGGCGACGCTCCCCTTGTAATTTTCGGGAGCCGCCTTAAAGTCTTTCATCTCGGCGGCGTAGCCGTTCCGCTGTGCCACCTGTTTGATCTTCGCAAACCACGCCTGCGCGTCGTCCTCATAGCGGTAACTTTCGAGGAAATGGTCCATAACGCTTGCACGGTCGTACAGCTCCGCACGGAATTCCTCGTAAGTTTCGGGGCGTTCAAAGAAGAATTTGATAAATTCCATCGCCTGCGAGGCGGTCGTAAAGTCCTTCCGCCGCTTCTTGCCGCCGATCCCCATACAGAGGGTGAGGACTTTGAGCATCTTTTCCCTGTCCGCAAAATACCCTTTCTGCGCCTCGGAGCCGTACTCGTCCGCCCAGTCTTTCAAAAAATCGAGCATCTCTTCGGCGGAGAGCGCGGAGAGCTCGTCCTTCGAAATGTCGTTGAGCTTGCCGAGGTCGAACAGAGTACCGCTCTTGCTCATCTTCCCCGCCGAGAATTTGAAGGCTTCGAGGGGGGCGCCGGGGTTCTTGCGGTACCACTCCTCGAAGTTGGAATTGAGAAGGGTGAGCATATACACCTTGACCGCGCGGGCAAAATACCCCTCCTTGCGGTAAAATTCAAGGGAGAGTTCGGGGTCTTTGCGCTTGGAGAGCTTTCTGCGCGTTTCGCCGTCCTGCTTCATGAGCGAGCAGTTGTGCCCGTAGCGGGGAAGCTCGAAGCCGAGCGTCCCGAACAGCTCGATATGGATGGGAAGGCTCGCGAGCCATTCCTCGCCGCGGATGACGAGGGTGGTGCGCATGAAATGGTCGTCGATCGCGTGGGCGAAGTGGTAGGTGGGGATTCCGTCCGACTTTAAGATGACGACGTCCTGGTCGTTTTCGGGGACGGTGATGTCCCCCTTGATCTCGTCGTGGAATTTATGCTTGACTTCGGGGTCCCCCATCGACTTCAAGCGGATGACGAAGGGCTTTCCCTCGTCGAGTTTGCGATAAATTTCCTCTTCGGAGAGGTTGCGGCATTTGGCGTACTTTCCGTAATAGCCCGTCACCTCTTTTTTCGCCGTCTGCTCCTCGCGGAGGGCGCCGAGTTCCTCCTCCGTGCAAAAGCACGGGTATGCTCTCCCCTCTCCGATAAGGCGTTTTACGAACGCGCGGTAAATTTCGGCGCGCTGACGCTGGTACCACGGGGCGTAGGTGTTATCGCCGTCGATCTCCGCGCCTTCATCGAACTTTACGTCAAAATAGCGGAGGGCGTTTTTCACCGCTTCCACCGCGCCGTCCACCTTGCGCTTTAAGTCGGTGTCCTCGATGCGCAGATACATGATCCCGCCGCTCTGATGGGCGATGCGCTCGTTCGCAATGGCGACGAACAGATTTCCGAGGTGGATGAACCCCGTGGGCGAGGGCGCGAGCCGCGTGACTTCCGCGCCCTTGGGAAGGGCGCGCGGCGGATATTTTTCTTCGTAGCTTTCGGGCGAGGGATATTCCCCCGGCAACAGCCTCTCTGCTAATGCTTTGTAGTTCATATCGTTACTCCTATTTATTTTCGGTTTTGGCTCGGCAACAGCTCCATGCTTTCGGGCGAGAGCTCGGCAAGCCCGTTTTCGATGTCGTGCACAAGGGCGACCGCGGCGCGCAAAGCGGGCGTATCCACGCCGAGTTTTTCCCCCGCCTTCACGACGGCGCCCGCCACGAAGTCTACGTCGCACCGCCGCCCCGCTTCGAGGTCTTTGAGCATGCCGGAGCGGATATTTTTGTGCTTTTTCATGGCGACGGGAAGGATCGCCCCCGCAAAGGGCGAGGAAAAGAGCTTCAAAATGTCGTGTCCGTTCTGCACGAGCCGCTTACAGCCCGCCGCCTTCGCGACGGCGACCGTCTCTTTCACGAGGGAAAGAACGCGCTTTTTGTGCTTTTTTGCAAGTTCGCCGAAGGAGAGAGAGGAGATCGCCGAGAGGGTGGAAAACGCCGCGTTGACAACAAGTTTCCCGTATCTGATCTCGGTAAGATCCCCCGCCGTTGCCGTAAAGGCGGAAGAGAGCAAACTTTTCAGCTCTTCGAGCCGCTCCCCCTTTCCGTACGCGCCGAGGGCGAGGCACTGCTCGTCGGAAGTGAGCTTCACCCTGCCGGGCGCGACAAGCTCCGCCCCCCAGCCGAGGGCGCAACCGTAAATATTGTCCTTTGGCAGGACATTTGCAAGCCCCTCTTCGGGCAGACCGTTCTGCACGGTGACGAGCGCGCCGTCCTTTTTCAGAAAAGGCGCCAGAAACCGTGCGATCGCGCCGTTCTCCCGCTGTTTGGTGCAAAGAAATACGACGTCGTATTCCCCCTTCATCGCTTCGGGGAGAAGGGCGTGAACGGGGACGCAAAACGACGAAGTTGTTCCCTCGACCGTTGCGCCGCATGCGTTAAGCGCCCCGACGTGCGCGCGGTTGCGGGTGACAAAGTCGCAGGAAAGGCCGGGAACTGCCCGCACCAACCCCGCGCCGAGGCTCGTGCCCATCGCGCCCGCGCCGTAAATACAAATCCTCATGCCTTTATGATCTCCTCCGCAATTTCCTGGGGCGTCTTTCCGCCGCAGTCCACCGTGACGTCGGCATATTTTTCATAGAGCGGCGCACGCTCGGCATAGAGTTCCTTTAAGGAGGCAATCTTCCCCCGCATAACGACCCCGCGGGCGGTGAAATCGGGAATGCGCTTTTCCGCCGCCTCTTCGGGAATTTTCAGATAGAAGATCTTGCCGATCGAGCCCAAATGCGCCATTGCCCGCGCGGAATAGACGGCGCTCCCGCCCGTTGCGATGACGGCGCCCGACGCCGTAAGGCGGCACAGGACCTCTTCTTCGATCTTGATGAAGCCCTCCGCGCCGGCGCTCGCGATGGTGGCGGCAAGCGATTCCCCCGTGCGGGCGCGGATGAGGTCGTCACCGTCGAGAAAGGGAAGCCCGCGCTTTGCGGCGAGCATCTTTCCCACGGTGCTCTTCCCCGACGAAGGCATTCCGATGAGAACGATGTTTTCCATGCTTTTTCCATTATAATATACCCGCGGGAAAAAGTCAAACGCGGCGCGCGGGAAGCGAAAAATTTTATTGTGAATCCTCTTGACATTTTTGCTCCCCTCTGCTATAATGAAAAAAAACATTTAAGGAGAGAGAGAAATGAAAAAGAAAGGGTTATGGTTCAGCTGCATCGCGCTTGCGGCGCTCATGCTCGTCGTATTCTGCGGATGCAGTTCCTACGGCGGTATCAAGTCCGCCTACGAGAAAGAGGGCTACAAGGAATATGAGATCACCGACGTCATCAAGCAGGCGTTCGGGCTCAAAGACGAGGACGTGAAAGACGACAAAGCCGCCATCCACTTCCTGTCTACGGCGGATATCGGAAAGGACGACAATCTCGCCGTGGTCGCGGCGAAGGTGCTCACTTCCAAGTCCGTCGTCGTCTGGGAGTATAAGGACGTAGCCGCCGTGCAGGAAGCCTACAAGGAAAAGCTCAGCAAGGAAGAGCAGGAGAACTTCGATAAACTCTGGGCGGAATATCAGAAACTTCCCACCGTCAACGGGAACTGCATCCTCGTCTGGGGCGACAACGAGATATTCCAGAAAACGAAGTAACGGAAAGGTCCCTTCCCCCGCGGAAGGGATTTTTTTACGGAATTTTCAAAATAAGCGCAAAAAAGGTTGTCTTTTCGAAAAGGGTATGCTATAATAACTGCTGTATTCTGCTTAAAAGGAAAAAAACTATGGATTTCTCAACGATTTTTGCAAGTTTGTTGGCGCCGATCGACTATCCCGCCTATCGAGTCACAAGTTTGATCCTCATCATATTGATGTTCGTTGCGGCGCTCGCGGCGATCGTCCTCGTCATGCTTCAACCCGGCAACTCGCAGGGGATCGACGCGCTCAGCGGTTCGAGCGAGACTTTCTACGGAAAAAACAAGGGAAAGTCCACCGAATCCATTCTCAAACGCTGGACGATCGTCTGCCTCGTGGTTTTGGCGGTTCTCGCGGTGGTGTTCTTCATCATCTCCATCGAATCGATCTGGGCTTGATCGGAAGGATTTTTACGGGCGGCTTACGAAAGCTGCCCGTTTTTTTTGGCATTGTATGAACGCAAAATACGCCCTGCTCGGAAAATTTAAGGACGGCTCTTTTGCCCTTTGCACGGACGAAGAGATCGCAAAGCTCCTGCGCCTCGGACGGCGGGAGCGCTTTGCCGTGCGCGATATGCTGCTCGCCCTCTGCCGCGAGGGGGAGCTCCTCTCGGACAGCCGCTCCCGCTTCGGGACCGCCGCGCAGTTCGGCGCCGTGAGCGGCGAATTTTCGGGCAACGAGCGCGGATTCGGCTTTGTCCTTCCCGACGACGGCTCCGCCGAGATGTTCATTCCCCCGCGCGCCGTGAAAGACGCTCTTCACGGGGATACCGTGCTCGCCTTCCGCACGGGAAGCGGGGACGAGGGCGAGATCCTCGCCGTGCTCTCGCGGGGGCGCCGCACGGTCGTGGGGGTGTATCGGCGGGAAAAGCAGGCGGGCTATCTCGTGCCCGACGACAGGCGGCTGTGCGCCGAAGTGTACATTCCCGCGGGGAAGAACAACGGCTGTAAAAACGGGAGCAAAGCGGTCGCCGCGATCCTCTCCTACAAGGGGCGCACGCCCGTAGGCGAAATTCAAGAGACCCTCGGCGCGCAGGGCGATCTCTTCGCCGAAGAGCTCTCCGTTCTCCGCGCCCACGGGCTCCGCGAAGAGTTCCCCGCGGAAGCCGAGGCGGAAGCCCGCCGGCAAGAGGCGCGCCCCATTTCGAAAAGAGACCTCCTCGGCAGAGAGGACCTCCGGGAAGAGCTCATCGTGACCGTGGACGGCGAGGACACGCGGGACATCGACGACGCGATCTCCGTCCGCGAAGAAAAGGGAACCTTCTTCCTCGGCGTGCATATTGCGGACGTTTCGCACTATGTGGCGCGGGGAAGTCTGCTCGACGGGGAGGCGTATGCCCGCGGCACGAGCGTTTACTTTCCCGACCTCGTGCTGCCCATGCTCCCCAAGGCGCTCTCCAACGGGATCTGTTCCCTCAACGAGGGAGTGGACAGGCTGGCCCTGTCCTGTCTCATGGATATCAACGAGAAGGGGGAGA